>NZ_JBEYVI010000015.1:0-213216 GCF_040643955.1 Streptomyces sp. NPDC047061 | reverse complement strand
CGCCCTTCCAGCCCGCCCGGCACCACGATCCAGCCCGTCCGGCGTTTGAGGACGAGGCCGTCCAGGCCGAAGCGGGGGTCCGGGGGCGCAGCCCCCGGGAACGGGGGTCGAAGGGGGCCCGGCCCCCTGGAGGACGGGACGGGTAGGGGCGGCGGGGGCGAGAAACCCCCCTCAGATCCGCCGCCGCGCCTTCCGAGCCCGCCGCACCACGGCCGCCGCACCCAGCAACGCCACCGTCGCCCCCGCAGCCCCCGCAGCCGTCGCGTCCTTGCGCCCCAGCCGCCGCCCCACAACCGTGTGCCGCCCAGCCACCTCCTCCAGCAACTCGGCCAGCACCTCCTCGTTCGTCCACCCCGGCCGCCACCCGGCGTCATGCAGCCGGCTCCCGCTCACCACCCACGGATACATCGTGTACGCGAGATCCCCGGCCGGCGACGGCGTCAGCCCGATCCGGTGCAGCCGGGCCGCCGCCCCCAGCGCGACCGCGGACGGCAGCTCCATCCGCCGGACCCCGCTGAGCTCCTCGACCTCCTCCTGCTCCAGCCACCCGTCGCACCCGACGGCGAGTTCCCCGTCGACCTTCTCCAGAACGGCGTACTCCAGCGCACTGCACAGATCCTCGACATGACAGAACTGCCAGGCAGGCCGCGACCCCGCGACGACAAGCAGCCGAGGCGACTCGAAGTACCTGGTCAGCGCGGTGTCCGTGCCGCCGACCAGCACCGCGGGGCGCACGACGGTGACATTGAGCCCGGGATGCGCGCGGGGCGCCCGGCGTGCGAGCCGCTCGATCTCCAGCAGGTCGCCGACGCCGGTGGCCTCCGCGGTGGCGCGCAACTCCGCGTCCTCGGCCAGCGGCAGCTCGTTGTCCGGCAACGCGCCGTAGACCATCGAGGAGGTGCACAGCACCACCCGGTGCACCCCGGCCGCGGCCGCCGCGGTCAGCACGGTCTGCGTCCCGCGCACGTTGTAGGCGGTGCGCGCCGCCGGATCGGTCTCCAGGTCCAGGTCGAGCGCGAGGTGCACCACCACATCGGCCCCGCGCAGCTTGTCGGCGATGGCCGGATCCCGTACGTCGAGGATGTGCCACTGGGCGCCCGCGCACTCGCCGCGCCGCTCGTCGATGGCGATGACCTGCTTGATCTCCTCGGAGGCGGCCAGCCGCTCGGTGAGCAGCGCGCCGACCCCGGTCGCGGCGCCGGTCACGGCGACGACGGGCCCGCGCACCGCGGGAGGGGTTGAGTGGTTTCGCGCTGCGCGAACCTGCGGATCTGGGGAACTCACCGGGCGTCTCCAGCGGTTGTCTTCAGTACGAGCGTGCGTGACGCGTACGTACCAGGTGGCATCCATCCTGCCGCAGGCCGACTGTCGGCGAAGCACCGAGGCCCGATCGGGTCGGGGTGTCTACGCTGGGTGGTGTTGTCGGGCAGCCGCGCCGCCGGAGAGAACCGGTGGCCTTACCAGCCGAGGATTCCCGTGAGTGACACCCCATTCGGTTTCGGCCTTCCGCCGGAGGAGCCGGAAGACGGCGACGAGGGCAAGAAGAAGGACCAGCAGAGCGGTGGTGGGCAGGGACCGGCCAACCCGTTCGGTTTCGGCGCGCCCGGAGCCGGCGGCTTCGGCGGCCCCGGCGCCGACAATCCGTTCGCTGCCATGTTCGGTTCGCTGAACCCCACCGACCTGGGCGCGGCCTTCCAGCAGCTCGGCCAGATGCTCTCGTACGAGGGCGGCCCGGTGAACTGGGACATGGCCAAGCAGATCGCCCGCCAGACGGTCTCCCAGGGCACCTCGGACGGCGTAAAGGACGCGAGCGTCGGTCCCGCCGAGCACACCGCGGTCCAGGAGGCCGTCCGGCTGGCCGACCTGTGGCTGGACGACGCGACGTCGCTGCCGTCCGGTTCCGGTTCGGCCGTCGCGTGGTCGCGCGCGGAGTGGGTCGAGGCGACGCTGCCCGCCTGGCAGGAGCTGGTCGACCCGGTCGCCGAGCGGGTCGGCGCCGCGATGGGCGACGTCCTGCCGGAGGAGATGCAGGCCATGGCGGGCCCGCTGATCGGCATGATGCGCTCGATGGGCGGCGCCATGTTCGGCACCCAGATCGGGCAGGCCGTGGGCGTGCTCGCGGGCGAGGTCGTCGGTTCGACCGACATCGGCCTGCCGCTGACCCCGGCCGGCAAGGCCGCGCTGCTGCCGGTGAACATCGAGGCGTTCGGCAAGGACCTCGGCGTGCCGAAGGAGGAGGTGCGGCTGTACCTCGCGCTGCGCGAGGCGGCCCACCAGCGCCTGTTCGCGCACGTGCCGTGGCTGCGCTCGCACCTGTTCGGCGCGGTCGACGGGTACGCGCGCGGCATCAAGGTCGACACGGCCAAGCTGGAGGACGTGGTCGGCCAGTTCGACCCGCAGAACCCCGAGCAGCTCCAGGACGCCCTCCAGCAGGGCATGTTCCAGCCGGAGGACACGCCCGAGCAGAAGGCCGCGCTGGCCCGTCTGGAGACGGCTCTGGCGCTCGTCGAGGGCTGGGTGGACGCGGTGGTCCACGCGGCCGCGAAGCCGCGCCTGTCGTCCGCAGACGCGCTCCGCGAGACCCTGCGCCGCCGCCGTGCCACGGGCGGCCCCGCGGAGCAGACCTTCGCCACGCTGATCGGCCTGGAGCTGCGCCCGCGTCGGCTGCGCGACGCCTCCCGCCTGTGGGCCTCGCTCACGGACGCGCGCGGTGTCGACGGCCGGGACGCGCTGTGGGCGCACCCGGACATGCTGCCGACGGCGAGCGACCTGGACGACCCGGACGGCTTCGTCCACCGCGAGCAGCTGGACTTCTCCGAGCTGGACAAGATGCTCGGCGAGGCCGCCCAGAAGCCCGACCTGCACAAGAAGGACAGCCAGGGAGACAAGGCAGAGGGCGACGACACCGAGTGAGCCTGTACGACGACGCGGTCCTCGTCCTCAAGGGGTACGAGGGCCAGGCCGAGCTGCGCCAGGACTACCTCGACCACCTCTCGGCGCACCCGGACGGCATGTGGAAGGCCTGTCACGCCGGGCATGTCACCGCGAGCGCGCTGGTCGTCGATCCCGAGCACGGCCGGGTGCTGCTGACCCTGCACAAGAAGCTGCGGATGTGGCTGCAGATGGGCGGTCACTGCGAGCCGGGTGACGCCACGCTGGCGGCGGCGGCCCTGCGGGAGGCGGCCGAGGAGTCCGGGATCCCCGGGCTGACGCTGCTGCCCGGGGGCCCGGTCCGGCTGGACCGGCACCCGATCCCGGCGCCGTGCCACTGGCACTTCGACGTCCAGTACGCGGCCCTCGCCCCGCGGGGCGCCGCCCACGCCATCAGCGACGAGTCCCTCGACCTGCGCTGGTTCTCCTACGAAGAGGTGCCGGAGGTCGCCGACGACTCGGTCGTACGGCTGCTGGAAGGGACCCGTGCGCGGCTCTGAGTCGGACACCTGTGCGACTCGGAACCGGCTCAGCGTCGGACACATGTAAGGGGCGCCCATCCTGGCGGGCGCCCCTTACCTTTTGCAGCTCTCGGACGGTCAGCTCCAGGCGTTGCCCTGGTTCATCCCGCGCGCGCCCTGCTGGCCCATGCCGAACTGGGCGGCGACGCCCTGGCCGATCTGGGCGTGCTGCGGCGGCAGCAGTTCACTCGGCTGGACCAACGCGAAGCCACTTCCCATGAAGCTCAGCTCCCAGCCCTCCCCGGTGCTGCCCCGGCGCCGCCACACGCCCGAGGAGTGCGTCTGGGCCTGCATCTGGACGCGCAGCCCGGTGGACCAGGCGACGATCGCGTCGGCGTCGCAGTTCACGTACTTGTCGGGCGTGACCTGCATCAGCAGCGGCGCGCCCGAGGTCATCAGGGCGACCTGGCCGCGTCCGGTGATGTTGAGCTGGTACTTCCCGGACCCGGAGATGCCGTCGAGGCTGTCGACGGCGACAACCTCGTAGTGCAGCGAGGAGTCCATGGCGAGGACGTAGCCGCTGTCCACGGTCAGACCGTCCTGCTCGACGTCCAGGACGTGGATGTGCTGGGCGAGGTTGGCGAAGTAGACCGTGCCCTGCCCGTGGCAGCGCATCAGGTCCAGGCCCTCCCCGGTGTACGCACGCGCGCGTGCCTGGTTGTGGCCCTGGTACTCGGCGTCGAACTCGACGAGCCCCTGGTAGGCGACCATGGTGCCCTTGCGGGCGAGGATGTCGTCGTGGCCCTCCAGGACGACCCGCAGCATCTGCTTGTTCTGCAGGCTGTAGCGGTCCCGGGCCTGGGAGTCGTTGAAGGCGAAAAGCGGGCTCTGCATGGTTTCCTGACTCCCCCTCAGCCCCGGAACCGGAGGCGGTCGGTGCTGTCCTCGCTGGGCTGGACGACGACGATGCCCTGACCGGAGAACGCCATCTGGTAGGCCTCGCCACTGCCCCGGCCGATCAGCGACTGCGCCTTGAAGCTGCGCTTGCCCTTGACCTTGAGGTTCGGGGACCAGGCGACCAGCGCGTCCGGGTCGACGTACGTCTCGTCCTCGCCGCCGCCGCAGTCGACGACGATCGGCTTGCCCCGGGAGGTCAGCGCGACCCAGCCCTGCCCGGAGATCTTGGTGTTCCACAGGCCCTGGCCGGCGAACTTCGCCAGCCCCTTGACCCGCTCCACGCCCCACGTCAGGTGCGCGTCGAAGGCGAGCAGGTTGGTGGCGTTGACCGAGATGCCGTCGCCGTTGAGGTTGATGACGACGACGTTCGCGCCGTAGTCGGCGAGATAGAGCAGACCGTCGCCGGAGCACTTCATCAGCGGCGCGCCCTCGCCGGTCATCCAGTCCCGGGCGATCTGGCGCACGGCCGGCGGGTTGGGCTCGTACTGCACGAAGCCCTCGTAGGCGACCATCGAGCCCACGCGTGCGAGGAGGTCGTTCCCGGTCTGCATGGCGACCTTCAGCATGTGGTCGCCATGGTTCTCCATACGGGCGGTGACGGGTGCGGGGGCGTAGCCCGCGAGCGGCTGGTTCATGACGGGCTCCCTCAGACCTCGTACGGCTGGACGACGATGAAGTTGCCGGGCGCGCCCCGGAACTGCAGGTTGACGCTCTCGCCGGTGTCACCCGGGTAGGCGTTGCGGCGCATCCGCACCTGGCTGGAGACGATCACCTGGGAGGCGGCCGACCAGGCGACGATCGCGTTGCAGTCGGCGAAGGTCGTCGGCGTCACCGGCAGCACGACCGGCGTGCCGTGTGTCTTGACGACGATGGTGCCGGTGCCCTGGAACTG
The DNA here is from genome assembly GCF_040643955.1 of Streptomyces sp. NPDC047061. Taxonomy (NCBI): domain Bacteria; kingdom Bacillati; phylum Actinomycetota; class Actinomycetes; order Kitasatosporales; family Streptomycetaceae; genus Streptomyces; species Streptomyces sp. NPDC047061. Next base: position 207,975 of record NZ_JBEYVI010000015.1, on the reverse strand, counting down.
CATCGTGAACAGCGCGCCGCCGGGGATGCCGTGCCCCTCCACCCGGCGGACCTCGTACTGCAGGCTCTCGTCGAAGGCGAGGACGCTCTCGGCGGAGACGCAGATCGCGTCGCCCTGCAGCTCGATGGGGTGCAGATGGGCGGAGTTCTCGGCGAGGAACACCTGGCCGTGGCCGGTGCAGCGCATCAGCTGCATCTCCTGGCCGGTGGCGCTGCCGACGATCCGGCCGGCGAATCCGGCGCCCTTGTAGCTGAAGTCGACCTTGCCCTGGTAGAGCACCATGCTGCCCTGCCGGGCCAGCACCGGCTGACCGCCCATCCCGAGGTCGACGCGGATGAGCTTGCTGTTCTGCGGGGTCCAGCGCTGCCCGGTCGGCGTCTCCTTGAACTTCTGGAGCGCGGCACCCACCCCGGCACCGCCCTGGGGAGCGCCCTGCGGGACGGCGTAGCTCTGCTGCCCCTGCCCGGGGACCTGTCCGAACGGCGGCTGCTGGCCGTAGCCCGGCGGCGGGGCCGGGGCCTGGGGTGCCTGCGGGTAGCCGGGCGGCGGGCCCGGAGCCTGTGGAGGCGCCGGGGGCTGGCCGTAGCCGGGCGGCGGCATCGGTGCGCCCGGGGCGGGCGGCTGACCGTAGAGCGCGGGCGCCGGGGCCGGGGGCGGCACGGTGCCGGGCGCGAGCGGGGCGATGACGGTGGGCGCCGCGTGCACGTTCGGGGCCGACCCGGGAGACGGGGGCGGGGTGAACCCCTGAAGTACGGGGGCCGGCACGGGGACGGGAGCCGGGGCGGGCGCGGGGGCCGGCGCGGGCGGGGCGGCGAATCCGGGCGGCGCGAAGCCGGGCGCGGATCCGGTCTGCGGCTGCTGCGGCTCCGGCGCGGCGGGCGCCTCCTCCTCCGCCACCTCGCCGCCGAAGTTCTTCAGCAGCGCCTCCAGACCACCGTCGAAGCCCTGGCCGACGGCGGCGAAGCGCCACACGTCCTTCAGGTAGAAGTCGCCGAGCATCACGGCGCGCTCGGTGGAGAACTCCGAGCCGTTGAAGGAGTACCGGGCCACCTCCTCGCCGCCCGCGACGATCCGGATGTACCCGGGCGCGACCTGCGACATCTGCCCGGGGCCGTCGATGGTCGCCGTGAACGCCAGCTTATGGATCTGCGACGGGATCCGGTCGAGCGTCACCCGGAAGGACTCCGTGTCGCCCGCCTGCGTACCCAGCAGCTGGATGGACTCCTCGGGCGACTTCGGCTGGTTGAAGAAGACGAAGTACCGGTCGTCCGACAGCCGTTCGTCGGCGTCGAGGCCGAAGCAGCTGATGTCGAAGGTCAGTCCGGGGCCGGTGATCTGCACGCCTACGTACAGATCCGTGCCCGCCGTGAGGTCACTGATCCTGGCCTTGTGGCCGCGTTGGAATTCCCTGGCCATGCGTTACGACCGTCCCCCATCCCGAATGTGAGTGCGTCGCGCCAGGCTAACGGCTAACTCGGACATCGGAAGAAGTCGGTACAGAGCCGGTACACAACCGCGCTCAGCGACCCCGGAGGGAGCGCTCCCGAGGTGTGTCACTCATCGCGCGCACCGGGCACGTGGGGCAGCCGGTCGGCCGCGACCACCCCTTCGAGGTAGCCCCGGGCCCGCTCGGTCCGCGGATACGCCTCCAGCAGCCGCCAGAACCCGGGGCCGTGCCCCGGCACCAGCAGGTGCGCCAGTTCATGGCAGAGCACGTAGTCGACGACGTACTCGGGCATGCCCTGGAGCCGGTGCGAGAGGCGGATGCTGCCCTCGGACGGGGTGCACGAGCCCCAGCGGGTGTTCTGGTTGGTGACCCAGCGCACCGAGACGGGGCGGGCCCGGCCGCCGAAGTACTGGGCCGACAGCCGCTCGGCACGCTCGGCCAGTTCGGCGTCGCCCAGCACTCGCTTGCTCTCCTGGGCAGCGAGTTTGTTGAGCATGACGGTCACCCAGCGTTTCTCCTCCGCCTCGGACATCCGGGCGGGGATCAGCACGACGGTGCGATCGCCCTCGCGGTACGCAGAAACGGTCCGGCGGCGGCGGGCGCTTCGGCGAACCTCGATCGCGCTCGCCACCGAGCCGCTGGGCGGCTGGCTCGTCGTGCTGCGCTGTGGCTTTCCGGCGCGGTGCAGTGGGTCGGCGGGCACGCCCCGACGTTACCCGCTGCACATGCGGGAAGTCCCGGGTCCGGGACGGTTCGGTGCCGATCCCCCACCATGCGTTTGATTTGTACGACGAATACCCATCGCCTGTGGACAACTTTCGGCGCCCACAGGGCGGCCCGGGCATGCTGGCACTCGTCGGCGGAGCGTGACCGGCTCCATCGGCACACGGGGATGTTCTGTGACCTTTCGACAGATACGGGGGCCTGTCATGCATCCGTTGGTGAAGCCCGCGCTGCGGCGCGGCTGGCGCGATCTCAACACCGTGCAGTTCGGGATGACTCCCGCGCACGCGATGACCCTGGGGCCGATGGACACGGCGACCGGAAGCTTCCTGGACCTGCTCGACGGCGCCCGGGGGCTCGCGCTGCTGCGCGAGGAGGGGCGCCGCATGGACCTGCCGGACGGGCATGTCGACGCCCTGGTGGAACGGCTGTCCGGCGCCGGGCTCGTAGACGACGCGCACGGCGGCGGGCCGGCGGCGCAGGCGCTGCGCGAAAAGAAAGAGGTGCTGGAGCGGCTGCGCCCGGATCTGGCCTCGCTCGCCCTGATCACCGCGGAGCCCGGCGGCGCGATCGACCGGCTGGCGGCCCGGCGGGCGCTGCGGGTGCGGGTGCAGGGCACGGGCCGGGTCGGTGTCACGCTGGCCGCGCTGCTGTCGGGCGCGGGCGTCGGCGAGGTCGACGTACGGGACGTGGGCCGCGTCCAGCCGTGGGACGTGGCGCCGGGCGGGCTGCCCGCGGAGGCGATCGGCGAGCGTCGCGACGAGGCCGCGCGCAGGGTCGTCCGCCGGGCGGCCCCGGACCGCCCGCCCCGCCGCCCGGACTCTTCGGCGGAGGAGCCGGGCCTCGCACTGGTGATCGTCGCCCCGCGCGACGACGTGCTGGTGCACGCCCCGGACGCACGCGCCGCCGAACCGCTGATGGCCTCGGGGACCCCTCATCTCTACACGGGTGTCGTGGAGGGCACGGGTGTGGTCGGCCCCCTGGTCCTGCCCGGTGGGACCGGGTGCGCCCGCTGCCTGCACGAGCACCGCACGGACCGGGATCCGGCCTGGCCGCGCCTGATCGCCCAGTGGCGGTCCGGACAGGCCCGCCGCGTGGCCGCCTGCGATCTGACGCTGGCGGCGGCCGTGGCCGGGCTGGCCGCCGCGCACGCCCTGGCCTTCCTCGACGGGGAATCGCCGAGCGGCGCGGGGGCGCGCTGGGAGGCGTCCGTGCCGGCTCTGCACTGGCACGCGCGGCCGGTCTGGCCGCACCCCGCATGCCCGTGCGGTGCGGCGGAGAAAGCTATGAGGGAACACTCCTCAACCAACGGGGATCCACACGCGACAATGGTGGTGCAACGGCCGTCGGCGGAGCGAGGACAGCACGCGGACGCTCCACGGCCGACTGGGACTTGGAGGGCGCATGTCTGATCTTCCCCGGAAGGCGGTCACCCGGACCGCCAAGCTCGCCGCGCTCCCGCTCGGCTTCGCCGGCCGGGCGACCTGGGGTCTGGGCAAGCGCATCGTGGGCGAGTCCGCGGAGATCGTCGGCCGGGAGCTGCAACAGCGCACCGCGGAGCAACTGTTCAAGGTCCTGGGCGAGTTGAAGGGAGGGGCGATGAAGTTCGGGCAGGCCCTGTCCGTCTTCGAGTCGGCCCTCCCGGAAGAGATCGCCGGCCCCTACCGGGCGGCTCTCACCAAACTCCAGGACGCCGCGCCGCCGATGCCCACCCGCACCGTGCACGCGGTGCTCACCGAGCGTCTCGGGGAGGACTGGCGGGAGCTGTTCCTGGAGTTCGAGGACAAGCCGTCGGCGGCTGCCTCGATCGGCCAGGTGCACCGCGCGGTGTGGCAGGACGGCCGGACGGTGGCGGTCAAGGTGCAGTACCCGGGAGCCGGCGAGGCCCTGCTCTCCGACCTGGGGCAACTGAGCCGCTTCGCCCGCCTGTTGGGGCCGCTGATCCCCGGTATGGACATCAAACCGCTGATCGCGGAGCTGCGCGACCGGGTCTCCGAGGAGCTGGACTACTCCCTGGAGGCGCAGTCCCAGGCGGCGCACGCGGAGGAGTTCGAGGGCGACCCCGATGTGGTGGTCCCCGCGGTGGTGCACCAGGTCGACCAGGTCCTGGTCACGGAGTGGATCGACGGGATACCGCTCTCCGAGATCATCTCGGGGGGTACGCAGGAGCAGCGCGACCGGGCCGGTCAGCTCCTGGCCCGGTTCCTGTTCTCGGGCCCGGCCCGCACCGGCCTGCTGCACGCCGACCCGCACCCCGGCAATTTCCGTCTGCTGCCCGGTGCACCGGAGGACGAGGAGGAGTGGCGCCTGGGTGTGCTGGACTTCGGCACCGTCGACCGTCTCTCCGGCGGCCTGCCCAGCCCGATCGGCGACTCCCTGCGGATGACACTGGACGGGGACGCCGAGGCGGTCTACGAGCTGCTGTGCGCGGAGGGGTTCGTCAAGGAGTCCATAGAGCTGGACCCCGACGCCGTCCTGGACTACCTGCTGCCGATCATCGAACCGGCCCAGGTCGACGAGTTCACCTTCACCCGCAACTGGATGCGCAGCCAGGCGGCCCGCATCGCCGACCCCCGCAACCCCGCCCACCAGCTGGGCAAGCAGCTCAACCTGCCGCCGGCCTACCTCCTCATACACCGGGTGACCCTGAGCACCATCGGCGTGCTGTGCCAGCTGGGGGCGACGGTACGGCTGCGGGAGGAGCTGGAGGCGTGGCTGCCCGGGTTCGTGCTCGAAGAGTTCGAGGAACTCGACGAACCCGAAGGAGCCGGCGAGGCCCTGGAAGCCGGAGAAGCCGGGGAAACGGAAGAGACCGAGGCGGCCGTGGAGGCGAAGTAGGGGCGGTGTTCACCACCAGGACGAATCGAGCCGGCCCTCGATCGCTCTGAGGTTCTCCCTGGAGCAGGTGTCGCAGAAGAACTGGCGGACGCCGTTCTCCACGGAGCAGGTCCAGGTGGTGGGCGGGGGGCCGTCGGCCGGGGTGCCGCAGCGGGCGCACACGAGCGGGTGGGGCTCCATGGCGGAGCCGCCGTGATCACTGCCTCCGGAAAGACTCGTCACCCGGTGACGATAACTCCGCGGCGCGGATCCCCCGGGACAACGCACCGCGGGGACCGGTCCGTTCGGCCGGACCGGCCCCCGCGGGGAGCTTTCGCCTCCCGGGATCGGGAGGCCACCGCTTCAGGTGTGCTGGGTTACTGCATCACGGCCATGGCGAGCGCACGGCGGGCGCGCATCGAAGCGCGCTCGGCCCGGCGCTGCATCCGGCGAGCGGACGCCAGGCGCACGGCCCGGCGTTCCCGCTCGGCCTCGTGCAGTCGCTCGTGCATATGCGCACGAGCCAAGGCTTCTGGGATGAGTTGCATCTCTCGGGTCCTGTTCTGACGCGAGCCGGTGGCGGTACCGGCGGTGGTGAAGTCTGGGATCGCGGAGCCGGCGGGCTCGCTGGTTGACGGCTTCATCGGGGCCTGCTTCTTGGGATCGTGCGTGAGGGGGCGGTCGATCGTTCCGTGGATGTTCATGCCGTGACCGGGTTCTTGCGCGGACGGCCACGCGGCCGCTTCCGGGCGACGACGACACCCTGGACGAAGAGCTCGCCACCCCAGACGCCCCAGGGCTCGCGCCGCTCCTTGGCCCCCGCGAGGCAGGCCTCCATCAGCGGGCAGGTGCGGCAGAGGGACTTGGCGTACTCGACGTCCGCCGGCGACTCGGCGAAGAAGACCTCCGGGTCGTAGGAACGGCAGGGGACGGGTACGCCGAGGTTCTCGATGGCGTCGTCGAGCGCGGTGAGCGCGGTGAGCGGGATCAAGGTGGAGTCCTCCGTGAGGCCGGGCGGGGGGATCGTTTCGGAAGGCGGTACGGACGGGGCGTGCGCTTCGAGTTGCACGGTTGTTCTTCCTCGTCTGGTCGTGCCGGTCGGGTTGGACCGGTTGGCGGCTGGTACCGGGTTCTGCTCTTGTCCCGAGGCCCCTTCGCTCCGCTCTCCCCGTTCGGGGAAAACAGAAGGGCCGCGGATCCCGGATGGGGTTCCGCGGCCCTGAAGGCGCCGGCCTGATCGATCAGGCTGGATCACTCCAGGGTTCTGGCCCACGGAAGGCCCACATCAGGTGGTGCTGCGTCGTCTGCTGCCGGCTTCCGGCACCGGGCGCCGTAAAGGCATAGGCCTTCGCCTGTGCCGCTACTGCTTCCAGTGCCTCGGTCGGTCGCTCATTGCGCTCACGGACAGGAAGACCCGCGAGAGAAACGGAGGACGCCGGACGCACGGCAGAAATGCCGGACAGACCGGTGCCCAGGTTCGAGACGCCGAGCATGCACACGGAGACGGCCGAGAGATCGGTCATTTTGGCCGCGCTGATGTTGCTGCTGGTCTTGATGCTGATCACTGGACTCGCCTCCTCTCGGCGTCTGGGGGACCGGTGTTGAGCCGATCCGCTCGGATATGCAAGTACAACACGGAATCGGGCCTTCGAGAAGGCCGCCGCTTCCGTGCCTAGAACCTATGGGGATTGCTGGGGCATGCGCAAACTATTTTTTCGACGAGTTCGCATCAGCCCCCGACTTCTTCTCCGTCGGGGTCCTGGCCTGCGCAGATGGCCAGAACATCGGCACCGTAACGGTTGAGCTTGCGCGCGCCGACACCGGGGATGCGAGCCAGCTCGCGGTCGTCGTCCGGGGCGCTCTCGGCGATGGCCATCAGCGTCCTGTCGGTGAAGACGCAGAAGGCCGGCTGACCGCTGAGCCGGGCCTGGTCCGCACGCCACTCGCGCAGCCGCTCGTAGAGTCCCTCGTCCATGTCGGACGGGCAGCCGTCGCAGCGCATCAGCTTCATCTCGCCGGCGTCGGTCAGCGTGCGTCCGCAGACCCGGCAGCGGGCGGGGGTGCGCTGGGTGCGCCGGGGTGCGGCCACGGGGCCGCCGGTGAAGCCGCGTTCGACACCTCCGCCGCCGGCGCCGCCGCTCCTGCCGACGGTGCCGGTGGAGCCGGGGCGCAGACCGTCCAGGAAGTGGCTGGGCCTGCGGCCGGGTCTGCCGCCGGGGGTACGGGAGAGGGACCAGGAGACATGGAGCCGTTCCCTGGCGCGGGTCACGCCGACGTAGAGGAGCCGGCGCTCCTCCTCGATCTGCTCGTCGGTCTTCGCATAGGTGATCGGCATCATGCCCTCGGCGACACCGACCAGGAAGACGACGTCCCACTCCAGGCCCTTCGCCGAGTGCAGGGAGGCGAGGGTGACGCCCTGGACAGTCGGGGCGTGCTGGGCACCCGCGCGCTCGTCGAGTTCGGCGACGAAGTCGGCGAGGGTCGCGGCGGGCCGGGCGGCGGCGACGTCCTGGGCGAGGTTGACCAGAGCGGCAAGCGACTCCCAGCGCTCCCGGACCGCGCCGGAGCCGGCCGGGGGCGAGGTGGTCCAGCCCTCCCCGGAGAGGACCGCGCGCACCTGCGAGGGCAGGTCCACGGTGTCGTCGAGCAGCGCGTCATTGCCCCCGAAGCGGGCCGCGGCGCGCAGGGCGACGCCCGCCTTGCGCACCTCGGGCCGGTCGAAGAACCGCTCGGCGCCGCGCAGCTGGTAGGGCACCCCGGCGTCCGCGAGGGCCTGTTCGTACGTCTCGGACTGCGCGTTGGTGCGAAACAGCACGGCGATCTCGGCGGCCGGCACCCCTGCACCGATCAGCTCCCGGATCCGGCGGGCGGCGCCCTCGGCTTCCGCGGGCTCGTCGGTGTACTCGGTGTAGACGGGCTCGGGGCCGGCGGGGCGCTGGGAGACCAGCTCCAGGCGGTGGTCGGCGGCCCGGCCGCGGGCCTGGGCCAGGAGACCGTTGGCGAGGTGGACTACCTGGGGTGTGGAGCGGTAGTCGCGGACCAGCTTGACGACGGTGGCCCCGGGGTGGCGGGTGCGGAAGTCGAGCAGATGGTCGGGGGTTGCTCCTGTGAACGAGTAGATGGTCTGGCTCGCGTCGCCGACGACGCAGAGGCTGTCGCGCTCGCCGAGCCAGAGTTCCAGCAGCCGCTGCTGGAGCGGGCTGACGTCCTGGTACTCGTCGACGACGAAGTGCTGGTACTGGGCGCGGACCTGTTCGGCGATGTCGTGCCGGTCCTGCAGGATGCCGACGGTCAGCAGCAGGACGTCCTCGAAGTCGATGACCGCGCGGTCGCGCTTGAGGTCCTCGTAGACGGAGTAGATCTGGGCGATCTCGGCGGGGTCGCGGGGGGCCTCCCGGCCGGCCTTCACGGTCGCAAGGGGGTAGTCGGCGGGGACGGTCCGGGTGACCTTGGACCATTCGATCTCGGCGGTGACGTCGCGCAGCTCGCCCCGGTCGAGGCGGATGCGGCAGGCGGCGGCCGCGTCGGCGACGAGCTGGATCTTGCGGTCGACGAGCCGGGGCAGGGAACCACCGATCGCTTTCGGCCAGAAGAACTGGAGCTGGCGCAGCGCGGCCGAGTGGAAGGTGCGGGCCTGCACCCCCTGGGCGCCGAGCTGGCGCAGCCGGCCGCGCATCTCCCCGGCGGCGCGGTTGGTGAAGGTGACGGCGAGCACGCTGGACGGCTGGAGGATGCCGGCCCGCACCCCGTAGGCGATCCGGTGGGTGATCGCCCGGGTCTTGCCGGTACCGGCTCCGGCCAGCACGCACACGGGACCGTGCAGGGCGGTCGCCACCGCGCGCTGCTCGGGGTCGAGCCCTTCGAGCACCGCGTCGGCAGAGTCCGGTACCGGCGGGAAGAGGGAGGAGTGCGTTGCTGCTGTCACATGGCCATGCTGCCAGGTCGCCGGAGACGGCCGTGCCGGTTGTCCACAGGCAACCCCGCGCAGTCGTACTAATGCGGCAGGCGTCACTCGGGGCCCGTGCTGCGGGAATGGCGGAAGGGCCGCGTACGTTGCTCTCCTGGACGAGCTTCCCCGACCCGCCGAAGGAGTGCGAGCGAGATGCAGGGCACTGTGACGATGTACAGCACCACGTGGTGCGGCTACTGCCGCCGGCTGAAGAGCCAGATGGACCGCGAGGGCATCGCTTACACCGAGATCAACATCGAGCAGGACCCGGATTCGGCCGCATTCGTGGAGAAGGCGAACGGCGGAAACCAGACGGTCCCCACGGTGCTCTTCGCCGACGGCTCGACGCTGACGAACCCGTCGCTGGCCCAGGTGAAGCAGAAGATCAGCGCGTAGGTCTCCCGGCGCGCGGCGGCTCCTGACTCATGTCAGGGGCCGCTTTCGCATGTTCACTCCGGCTTGTCCCACACCAGCGTGTAGCGCCGCAGCAGGCGGCGCCGGTAGCGGCGGCCGGGGAGCCGGTGCGCGGTCGACTGCCGGACCTCTCCCCAGGTCATGATCGGGTCCTCGACCGGCATGTCGGCAGGCCCCCGCTCGCCACCTCGCCGGAGCGCGGTCAGCAGCCTCGCGGGAACCCCGCAGCCACTGATCACCCGGTCCAGCAGGGTGTGGTCGTGGGCCAGGCCGACGACGACCAGCCGGCCGCCGGGCGCGAGCAGCCCCACCAGGCGGTCGATCGCGTCGTCGAAGGGGGCGTGGTGGATGACGGCGACCGCGCTGACGAAGTCGTAGCCCTCCTTGTCGAGGCCGGCGCCGTCGAGGTAGTCGCCCTCCAGGAAGGTGACGTTCCCGGCCTCCCGCTTGCGCGCCTGCCTGATCATCTCCGCCGACCGGTCGACGCCGGTGACCGACTCCGCCCTGGCCGCGAGCTTGGCGGCGAGCAGGCCGTCGCCGCAGCCGACGTCCAGGGCGGTGCGGCAGCCTTCGGGTACCGCGTCCAGCACCACGGGGTGGTGGTGGACGTTGTGGTTCCAGTACTCCTCTGCGGTCATGACGGCCGTCTCAGACGAAGCTCCTCGTCGGCAGCGGCTTGCCGTACCACATCTCGATCAGGCGGGCCGCGATCGAGATGCCGTAGGGCGGCAGGACGTCGCCGGAGTCGAAGGCGGCGCCGAGTTCGTCGCGGGAGAACCAGCGGGCCTCGTGGATCTCGTCGCCGTCGACGTCGATCTCGGTGGTGGTGGCGCGGGCCATGAAGCCGAGCATGAGGCTGGACGGGAACGGCCAGGGCTGGCTGGCGACGTACTCGACCGGGCCTACGGTGATCCCGGCCTCCTCGAAGACCTCGCGGCGCACCGCCTGCTCGATGGACTCGCCGGGCTCGACGAAACCGGCGAGGGTGGAGAAGCGGCCCTCGGGCCAGTGGACCTGGCGGCCGAGCAGGATGCGGTCGTCCTCGTCGGTGACGGCCATGATCACGGCGGGGTCGGTGCGGGGGTAGTGCTCGGCGCCGCAGGCGGGGCAGCGGCGGATGTGGCCGGCGGCGGCGATGACCGTGCGCTCGCCGCAGCGGGAGCAGAAACGGTGGGTGCGCTGCCAGTTCTCCAGGCCGACCGCGTGCACCATCAGGCCGGTGTCCCGAGGTGACAGCAGCAGTCCGGCCTCCCGCAGGCCCGCGGGGCGCGCGGACTGGTCGATGCGGCCGGGCAGGGCGTCCTTCTGGAGGGCGAAGTAGCTGACGCCGTCCTCGTCGGTGCCCAGGAAGTAGCGGTGCGCCTCGGTGAGGGGTGCCTCGAAGGAGGGCGTCATGACGAGTTCGGTGCGGCCGTCGGGCGTCTCGTCGATGAGGACCTGGCCGCCGGAGACCACGAAACAGCGGGTGTCAGGGTGGCTCCACGCCGCCGCGAGCCAGGCCTCGTCGAGCCGGTGGTGGGCAGCGCGGTCGATGCCGCTCGGGGCGGTGAGCGAGATGGGTCGATCGGCTGTGTGGTCGGTCCAGGTGGTCACGGGTGCTTCCAACTCCCCCAGTGCAACGGATGTTTCAACGGGCGGTTCAGCGGGACGAAGGGCGGGAGGAGACCGGGTCGGGCGGGGGCGGGCGGTGCGGCCCTTCCAGTGTGCCCCGCCCGCGGTGCCGCTCCGGACGGCATCGGCGGGTCAGGGGGCATGGCGCCAGTTCTCGGCGAGGTCGCCCCACAGGTGGGCGCTGGTCTCGACGCCTTTGAGGAGGAGGTCCAGCTCGACCTTCTCGTTCGGGGCGTGCCAGCCGTCGGAGGGGACGGAGATGCCCAGGAAGAGAACGGGTGCGCCGAGGACGTCCTGAAGGTCGGCGGCGGGCCCCGAGCCACCCGAACGGGTGAACCGGACCGGTCCGTCGAAGGCCCGGCCCATGGCGCGGGCCAGCGACTGGAGGCCGGGGTGGTCGAGCGGGGTCAGGCACGGGCGCGTGGCCGGCAGGAAGGTGATCTCGGCGCGGATCCCGGCGGGGATCCGCTCGTCGGCCCAGGCGCGGACGATTTTCTCGATGTGGTCGGGGTCCTGCCCGGCGACCAGGCGGAACGACAGCTTCAGCAGGGCCGAGGACGGGATGATCGTCTTGCTGCCGGGGCCCTGGTAGCCGCCGCCGATGCCGTTGACCTCGGCGGTGGGGCGGGCCCAGACGCGCTCCAGGGTGGTGTGCCCGGCCTCGCCCTCGGTGGCGTGCGAATGCGCTTCGCGCAGCCAGCTCTCCTCGTCGAAGGGCAGCTCGGCCCACAGCTGCCGCTCGCGGTCGCTCAGCTCCACGATGCCGTCGTAGAAGCCGGGGATCGCCACGCGCGCGTGCTCGTCGTGCAGGGCGGCGACCAGGCGGGCCGCGACGGTGGCCGGGTTGGGGACGGCGCCACCGAAGGCACCGGAGTGGATGTCCTGGTCGGGGCCGTGCAAGACGATCTGGCACTCGGCGAGCCCGCGCATGCCCGTGCACACCGTGGGTGTGTCCTCGGACCACATGCCGGTGTCGGAGATGATCACGGCGTCGGCGGCGAGCCGCTCGGCGTACTCCTCGACGAGGGCACGGAAGTGCGGGGAGCCGGACTCCTCCTCGCCCTCGATCAGCAGTTTCAGGCTGACCGCGGGGGCGGTGCGGCCGGTGGCGGCGAGGTGGGCGCGGACGCCGAGTGTGTGGAAGAACACCTGGCCCTTGTCGTCGGCCGCCCCGCGCGCGTAGAGGCGGTTGTCGCGGACGACGGGCTCGAAGGGGTCGCTGTCCCAGCCGTCCTCGCGGGCGGCGGGCTGCACGTCGTGGTGGCCGTAGACGAGGACCGTGGGCGCCTCGGGGTCGCCCGCGGGCCACTCGGCGAAGACGGCCGGGGCGCCCGCCGTCTCCCAGACCTCGGCGGTCGGGAAGCCGGTCTCCGTCAGTCTGGCGGCGAGCCAGTCGGCGCTGCGGCGTACATCGGGAGCGTGGTCGGGCTGGGCCGACACGGAGGGGATGCGCAGCCATTCGGCGAGGTCGGCGAGGAAGGCGGCGCGGTGCTGCTCGATGTACGTACGGACGGCGCTGTCCAGGGTCTGGCTCATGGTCACGAGCCTATCGGCCCGGACCGACATCCTCGGCGGGCGGTTCGTCACACTCGGCCTGTCCGACGATCAGTCTTTCCAGGGCGGCCCGGTCCGGCAGGCCGTCCGGTCGTTCGACCTCGCCGGTGCGCACGTGCACGAACGCGGCCGTGACCGACTCGGGCGGCACGCCCTGCTGCTCGGCCCAGCCGATCCGGTAGATCGCCAGCTGGAGCGGGTCGGCGAGGCGGGTGCGGCTGGTCTTCCAGTCGACGATCTCGTACGTCGTCGCGTACGTCGCCCCGTCGCCGTGGTCGGTCCGGTAGACGGCGTCGATACGGCCCCTGACGACCCGGCCCGCGAGGGAGAGCTGGAAAGCGGCCTCGACGCGGTAGGGCGTGCGGTGGGCGTACTCGGTGCGTTCGAAGGCCTCCTTGAGGGCTTCGAGATCGCGTTCGTCGGCGATCTCGGCGTCGCTGCCGGGCAGCTCGTCGGGCTCCAGCATGGGCAGCGTGAGTTCCTCGAAGCGTGCCTCGACCCAGGCGTGGAAGCGGGTGCCCCGGCGCGCGGCGGGCTGCGGAGGGCGTGGCATGGGGCGCGCGAGTTCCTGCGCGAGCCCGTCCGGGTCCTCGGCCAGCCGCATCAGCTGGGTCGCGGACAGCGTGGCGGGGAGGGGGACGTCGGTGGTGTTCCGGCGGGCGCGCAGCAGCTCTCCGGTGAGCGCGTCGAGGTCGCGGTCCCAGGAGGCGATGGTGCGGGCTTCCTCGGGGGTGAGGAAGGCCTCCTCGGGAGTGCGGAGAGCTTCCTCGGGAGCGGGGAGGATGCGCTCGGGTTCCGGGGCGCGCTCGTGCACCGGCGTGCGCTCGGCGGGCGTGGCCTGGTGCGGGACCGCGGGGCGGTCGGTGCTCCAGGAGTCCCAGTCGGAGGGGTCGGCGGCGTCCGTGTCCGGGAAGGCGTCCTCGTAGGGGTCGGGTTCGTCGTCCTCGGGCGGCGGGGGCCAGTCCGGGTCCTCGACGGCGGCCGGGTCGTGGCCGGCGGGAGTGACTCCGGCACCTCCGGCACCTCCGGCGGCTTCGGCGGTGAGGGCGTCCAGGTGAGCCAGGACGGTCTCGGCGGCCTGTCGGCGGCGGGCCAGGGCTGCCTCGTCCAGGGGCAGCGGCCACACCTGGTCGGCGCTCGCCGCGTGCAGGGCCGGGTTCTCCTCGTCCTCCTCCGGTTCGTCGGCCCAGGCCTCGATCTCGCCGTGGCCGTCGGCGCAGTGGTCGTACAGGGACCGGAGGAAGTCGGAGGGGCCGCGCGGCTTCTTCTGGCTGGGGCCCCACCAGTGGCCGGAGCCGAGGAGCAGGGAGCGGGGGCGGGTGAAGGTGACATAGCCGAGGCGGAGCTCCTCGGTGTGCTGGTGGTCCTTCATGGCCTCGTGGAAGGCCTTCAGGCCACGCGAGTCCCAGGCCTCGACGTCGGGCAGGGTGGCGGAGTCGCCGCGCAGGGCGTGCGGGAGCACCTTGGCCTGGGCGGTCCACTTCTCGCGCCCCTGGCTGCTCGGGAAGGTGCCCTTGACCAGTCCGGGGACGGCGACGACGTCCCACTCCAGGCCCTTGGACTTGTGCGCGGTGAGCACCTTGACGGTGTTCTCGCCGCCGGGCAGGGCGTTGTCGAGGCCCTTCTCGTACTGGGCGGCGGTGCGCAGGAACCCGAGGAAGGCGAGCAGGGTCGCCTCCTGGTCGCCGGCCGCGAAGGAGGCGGCGACGTCCAGGAAGTTGGACAGGGTCTCGCGGCGACGGGCGGCCAGCGCGTGCGGGGACGCGGACAGCTCCACCTCCAGGCCGGTGACCGCGAGGACGCGGTGCAGGACGTCCATCAGCGGGTCGGACAGGGAGCGGCGCAGCTCGCGCAGCTCGGTGGCGAGGCGGGCGAAGCGCACGCGCGCGTCCGACGAGAACGGCAGCCCGTCGTCGCCCTGTCCGGGCCGGTCTCCGTCGAACGGCAGCTCCAGGAACGTGTCCAGGGCGTCCGCGAGGGATATCACCTCGGCGGGGTCGACCCCTTCGACGGCCTCGGCGAGCCTGCGGTCCGGGTCGTCGGCGTCGCCCACGCGCGCGTGGGACACCAGCCGCCGGGCGCGGCGGCCGAGGAGGGCGAGGTCGCGTGGGCCGATGCGCCAGCGCGGGCCGGTCAGCAGCCGGACCAGGGAGGCGTTGGCGCCCGGGTCCTGGAGCACCTCGCAGACGGCGACGAGGTCGGCGACCTCGGGCAGGTGCAGCAGTCCGGAGAGGCCGACCACCTCGACGGGGACGTCACGGGCGACGAGGGCGCCCTGGATCTCCGCGAAGTCGGTCGCCGTGCGGCACAGGACCGCGATCTCGCCGGGTGCGGTGCCGGTGCGGACGAGGTGGGCGACCGAGTCGGCGATCCAGTCCATCTCCTCGGCGTGGGTGCGCAGCAGGGCGCAGCGGACCGTGCCGTCCCGCTCGGCGCCGGGGGCGGGGCGGAGGGCTTCCACGCCCGCGTGCATGGCGCGCAGCGGCTCGGCGAGGCCGTTGGCGAGGTCGAGGAGGCGGCCGCCGCTGCGGCGGTTCTCGCTGAGCGCCTGGCGGGTGGCGGGGCGCCCGTCCGCGTGCGCGAAGTGCTCGGGGAAGTCGTCCAGGTTGGCGACGGAGGCGCCGCGCCAGCCGTAGATGGCCTGGCAGGGGTCGCCGACCGCGGTCACGGGGTGGCCGGTCCCGTCGCCGAACAGGCCCGCCAGGAGCACGCGCTGCGCGACCGAGGTGTCCTGGTACTCGTCGAGGAGGACGACCCGGAACTCCTCGCGCAGCAGCCGGCCCACCTCGGCGATGCCGGCCAGCGCCGCGGACAGCGCGATCTGGTCGCCGAAGTCGAGCAGGTCCCGCTCGCGCTTGGCGGCCCGGTAACGCAGCACCAGCTCGGCCAGTTCGCGGCGTGCGGCGGCGGTCTCGGGGACCTTGCGCAGGTCGGCGTTGCCGAGCCTGACGCCCGCGAGGGTGTTCAGCAGACCGGCGTCCCAGGCCCGCAGGTCCTCGGGGCGGACCAGGTGTTCGGCGAGCTCGGAGTCGAGGGTGAGCAGGTCGCTGACCAGGTCGGCGAAGGACCGGGTGAGGGCCGGGTAGGGGCCGGGGGCCTCGCGCAGCACGCGCGCGGCGAGCTGGTAACGGGTGGCGTCGGCGAGCAGCCGGGAGGCCGGCTCCAGGCCGATGCGCAGGCCGTGGTCGGTGAGCAGCCGGCCCGCGAAGGCGTGGTACGTGGAGATGACCGGCTCGCCGGGCGGATTGTCCGGGTCGATGACGTCGGGGTCGGTGACGCCGGCTCTGAGGAGCGCCTTGCGGACGCGTTCGGCGAGCTCGCCGGCCGCCTTGTTGGTGAACGTCAGGCCGAGGACCTGCTCCGGGGCCACCTGTCCGGTGCCGACCAGCCACACCACGCGGGCCGCCATCACCGTCGTCTTGCCCGACCCGGCCCCGGCCACGATCACCTGCGGGGCGGGCGGCGCGGTGATGCAGGCCGTCTGCTCCGGGGTGAACGGGATGCCGAGGAGCTCCTTGAGCTGCTCGGGGTCGGTGATACGGGCGGGCATGAGGAAAGAGGCTAGCGGCGGGCACTGACAATCGATAAAACGGCACAATCGGCGGACCGGCGCCCCCGTGTGCTCGCTCACTCCACCACGTGCCGCCCCTCCGGCCGCGCGCTGCACGAGGCGCGGAACGCGCAGTGGGTGCAGTGCTGGCCGGTGGTCGGCGCGAACCGCTCGTCGAGGACCTTGCCGGCGGCGGTGGCCAGCAGTTCGCCGACCCACTCCCCCTCCAGCGGCTCCTGCGCCTGCACCTTGGGCAGGGTCTCGCCGCCGTCGCGCTGGGCCGCGCCCTGCCGGAGGTGCACCAGTTCGGCGCCGCCGGGCTCGGGCCGGGCGCCGTCGAAGGCCTCGTCGACGGCGCCCTCGCGGACCGCGAGCTGGTAGACGGCGAGCTGCGGATGCCGGGCCACCTCGGCCGAGCTGGGCGCCTGTTTGCCGGTCTTGAAGTCGACGACGTACGCGCGGCCCTCGCCGTCCGTCTCGACGCGGTCCATCTGGCCGCGGATGCGCACCTCGTAGTCGCCCGCTCCGAGGGTGACGTCGAAGTCCTGCTCGCTGGCGACCGGGGTGCGTGCGGTGCGGTCCAGGACGTGCCACTTCAGGAAGCGTTCGAGCGCCACGCGCGCGTTGTCCTTCTCCTGCGCCGACTTCCAGGGCGCGTCGAAGGCGAGCGCGTTCCACACCGAGTCCAGCCGCTCCATGAGGACGGCGAGGTCGGCGGGGGTGCGTCCGGAGGCGACCTCGTCGGCGAGGACGTGCACGACGTTGCCGAAGCCCTGGGCGGTGGTGGCGGGGGCGTCGGCCTTCACCTCGCGGCCCAGGAACCACTGCAGGCTGCAGGTGTTGGCGAGTTGGTCGAGGGCGCTGCCGGAGAGCACCACGGGCTGGTCGCGGTCGCGCAGCGGCACCTTGCTCTCGGTCGGCTCGAACATGCCCCACCAGCGGTAGGGGTGGGCGGACGGCACCAGAGGGCGGCCGTCCTCGTCGGCGAGTGCGGCCAGCCGGGCCAGGCGGCGGGCGGCCGCCTCCCGCAGGACGTCGGACACGCGCGGGTCGACGGTGGTCGCGCGCAGTTCGGCGACCAGAGCGGCCACCGCGAGCGGACGGCGGGGCCGTCCGGTGACGTCCTGGGGTTCGACGCCCAGTTCGGTGAGGAACCGGGAGGGCTGGTCGCCGTCGTCCGCGGGGGCCTTCACGGCGGTGACGACGAGGCGTTCACGCGCGCGCGTGGCGGCGACGTAGAACAGACGGCGCTCCTCGGCGAGCAGCGCGCCCGGGGTGAGCGGCTCGGCGAGCCCGTCACGGCCGATGCGGTCGGCCTCCAGGAGCGAGCCGCGGCGGCGCAGGTCCGGCCACAGGCCCTCCTGGACGCCGGCCACCACGACCAGGCGCCACTCCAGGCCCTTGGCGCGGTGCGCGGTCATCAGGCGTACGGCGTCGGGCCGTACCGCGCGGCCGGCGAGGGTGTCGGCGGCGATGTCCTCGGCCTCGATCTCCGCCAGGAAGTTCAGCGTGCCCCGGCCGCCGCTGCGCTCCTCCGCGCGGGCGGCGGTGGCGAACAGGGCGCACACGGCGTCCAGGTCCCGGTCGGCGTTGCGGCCGGCGGCGCCGCCGCGGCGGGCGGCACGCTCCAGGCGCGAGGGCCAGGGTGTGCCGTTCCACAGGACCCACAGCGCCTCCTCGGCCGTACCGCCGCCCGTGAGGCGTTCCCGGGCCCGGGCGAGCAGCGCCCCCAGCCGCTGCGCCCCGCGCGCGTACCCGGGGTCGTGGACGGCCAGGCGCTCGGGCTCGGCGAGCGCCCGCGCGAGCAGCTCGTCGGACGGGGGCGGGAACGCGTTGCCGGCCGCCCGCTCCTCGTCGCGCAGGGCACGGCCGAGGCGGCGCAGGTCGGCCGCGTCCATGCCGGCGAGGGGGGAAGTGAGCAGGGTGAGCGCGGTCTCGGTGTCGAGCCAGCAGGCGGCCTCTTCGGTCTCCTCGGCGCCCTCGTCCGCACCGGAGTGCGCGGCTTCCGCCTCCGCCACCGCCCGCAGCGCCGTCAGCAGGGGCGCCACCGCCGGTTCGTGGCGCAGCGGCAGGTCGTCGCCGTCGATGTCCAGGGGCACGCCGGCCGCGGTGAGGGCGCGACGGACCGTCGGGATGGTGTGGGAGCCGGCGCGCACCAGGACGGCCATGTCGCTCCAGCGGACGCCGTCCTCCAGATGCGCGCGGCGCAGGATGTCGGCGACGTTGTCCAGTTCGGTGCCGGACGTCGGGTACGTGTAGACCTCGACGCGGCCGTCGTCCCGCGCGGCGGTCAGTTCGCGGTGCGCGCGCACCTTCTCGGCGGGCAGCCGGGTCAGCGGCATCCGCCGGGTCAGCAGGCGGGTCGCGGCCAGCAGACCGGTACCGGCCCGGCGGGACGTGCGCAGCACCTCCACCGGCGCCGGGCGGCCGTCCACGCGCGCGAAGGCCGACGGGAAGTCCAGGATGCCGTTCACGTCGGCGCCCCGGAACGTGTAGATCGACTGGTCCGGGTCGCCGAACGCGACCAGGGTGCGGCCGCCGCCGGCCAGGGCGTGCAGCAGGCGCACCTGGGCCGGGTCGGTGTCCTGGTACTCGTCGACGTACACGGCGTCGTAGCGGCCGGCGAGATCCAGGGCGACCTCGGGACGGTGGGCGAGCAGCACCGCGCGGTGGACGAGTTCGGCGTAGTCGAGGACGCCCTGGAGGTCGAGGACGTCGAGGTACTCGGCGAGGAAGGCGGCGGCGGCCCGCCAGTCGGGGCGGCCGATACGGCGGGCGAAGGCGTCCAGGGCGGCCGGGTCCAGGCCCAGCTCGCGGCTGCGGGCGAGGACCGCGCGGACCTCGTCGGCGAAGCCCCGGGTGGTGAGGCAGGCGCGCAGGTCGTCGGGCCAGCGCACGTGGTGCAGCCCGAGCCGCTCCAGGTCGGGCTGACCGGCGAGCAGGTCACGGACGGCGACGTCCTGCTCGGGGCCGGACAGCAGCCGCAGCGGGTCCACGAACAGACCGCTGTCCTGGTGGGCGCGGACCAGGGCGTAGCAGTACGAGTGGAAGGTGGTCGCCCGCGGCGCGCGGGCCGCGCCCACGCGCAGGGCCATGCGGTCGCGGAGTTCGACGGCGGCCTGGCGGCTGAACGTCAGCACCAGGATCCGCTCCGGGTCCGCGCCACGGGCGATCCGCGCGGCCACCGACTCCACCAGGGTGGTGGTCTTGCCGGTGCCGGGACCCGCGAGAACGAGCAGCGGGCCGGCCCCGTGGTCAACCACGGCGCGCTGTGGCGCGTCCAGACGAGGGGGATCCACGTCGGCCGGCGGGGTACGGACCAGTCGGTAAGCGCCACGGTTCCCCTGCCGCACCGGGGGGTGCGGCAGGCGCCTGGTGGAGGAAGAGGAGCTCACGTGGTTCGCCGGTCCTGGTGGGTGTGCTGGTCGGTTCGCGGTCGCGCGTGCGCAGGGGTGGCCGCGGGGTGAGCGGGACACGCGCAGCCGACGCTACGCCGACGAACCGGACGGAAGCAGAGCTTCCGCTTCTTCCCGTCCGACCCGACCGACCCGGGCGCCACTCGCGGCACGCGCGCCGCACATCTCACGAACGTACGTCATGCCACGGACGTCCCCGGTGTCCCTCGTACGGGCCACCGGTTCCCACCGAGGGCCTCCGATGGCGGAAGCTGTCAGGTGTGAGCCCCCGCGTCCGCGCCGCCGTCCCACCGCGCCCGCCTCATGTCGAGCCGCGGCAGATGGCCCTCCGCGGCCCTGCTCGCCTCCCTGAGCGGGGTGCCTTCGGCGCGGTAGTGGTCCAGCGCGCCCAGCTCGTGCCCCGGGAGCAGCACCCCGTCTGCGCGCACCACCCGCCACCACGGGACGGCACCGCCGTAGAGGGCCATCACCCGCCCCACCTGACGCGGACCTCCCTCCTCCAGCCACTCCGCGACGTCGCCGTACGTCATCACGCGCCCGGGCGGGATCCGCTCGGCGACCTCCAGGACCCGCTCGGCGTACTCGGGCAGCTCGTCCGCGTACCCCTCTCGGGTGTCCTCGGGAAGGCTCTGCTCGCTCATTCGCCCCATCCTGCCGCACCCCACCGACAACCCGCGCGGTCCGCGGCAGGCCTGCGCCTCGCCCTCTCGCGGCGCTTGGGGCAGACTGTGCGACCCCGCATCTGCACCCTGATGCCCTCCGGTGTCGGTGGAGCATGCCACCATCGTGCGGGCGGTGACTGGTGATACGAGATCAAGAAGAGACGACCGAGCAGCAGGGCGTGCGCTCCGAGGGCGGAGCCGGCACCTCTGACGCCGCCGCGCGCCCTGACGCGGCGGAATCAGGCACTCCAGAGCACCCGGACGCGCCCGAGTCGGACACCGCACAGTCGGCCGCCGCAGAGCCCGGCGCCACACAGCCCGCCGCCGTGCAGTCGGGTGCCGCCGAACCGGACCCCGCCGAGTGCGACGAGACGCACGCCGACGAGGTGGAGGGCGACGAACCGCTGCTCCCCGCGCGCGTGCACCGCCCCTCCGACCTCATGCGGCTCCTGGTCGGCGTGCTCGCCGTCGCCGTGCTGCTCGGCATCGCCGCGTTCGCGCACGGCACCACCTCCGGGCTCGAGCAGGACATCAACAAGGGCACCGGACAGGCCCCCGACCTGCTGATCAGGTTCGCGGGGCTGGCCTCCAGCATCGCGATCCTGCTGGTGCCGGTCGCGTTCGCGATCGAGCGGCTGATCAAGCGGGACGGGCTGCGCATCGCCGACGGCGTGCTCGCGGCCGTCCTCGCGCACGGCGTGACCCTCGCCACCGACCTGTGGGTGGCGAGAGCCGCCCCGGACTCGATCCAGGAGGCGCTGACCCAGCCCTCCCCCGGTGACATCCACGCCCTCACCGACCCGGTGCACGGCTATCTCGCGCCCGTCATCGCCTACATGACGGCCGTCGGCATGTCCCGGCGGCCGAGATGGCGCGCGGTGCTGTGGATCGTGCTGCTGCTCGACGCGTTCTCCATGCTCGTCACCGGCTACACGACACCGTTCTCGATCATCCTCACGGTGCTGATCGGCTGGACCGTCGCCTACGGCACGCTGTACGCCGTCGGCTCCCCCAACGTCCGCCCCACCGGCCGGACCCTGCTGGCAGGCCTCAGACACGTCGGCTTCCACCCGGTCGGCGCGGCCCGCGAGGAGGCGCTGGACACCGAGAACGGCGACCGGGGCCGGCGCTACTTCGTCACCCTGGAGGACGGCCCGCCGCTGGACGTCACGGTCGTCGACCGGGAGCAGCAGGCCCAGGGCTTCTTCTACCGCGCGTGGCGCAACCTGACCCTGCGCGGCTTCGCCACCCGCTCCAGCCTCCAGTCCCTGCGCCAGGCCCTGGAGCAGGAGGCGCTGCTGGCCTACGCGGCGATCGCGGCCGGCGCCAACGCGCCCAAGCTGATCGCCACCTCCGAGCTGGGCCCCGACGCCGTGATGCTCGTCTACGAGCACACCGGCGGCCGCTCCCTCGACTCGCTGGCCGACGAGGAGATCACCGACGAACTGCTGCGCAACGCCTGGCACCAGGTGCGGGCGCTGCAGTCGCGCCGGATCGCGCACCGCAGGCTCGCGGGTGACGCCATCCTGGTGGATCGTTCCGGCACGGTGATCCTCACCGACCTGCGCGGCGGTGAGATCGCCGCCGGTGAGCTGCTGCTGCGCATGGACGTCGCCCAGCTGGTCACCACGCTCGGTCTGCGGGTGGGCGCCGAGCGGGCGGTGGCCTCGGCGGTCGGCGTCCTCGGACCCGACGCCGTGGCCGACTGCCTGCCGATGCTCCAGCCGATCGCGCTGACCCGGTCCACGCGCGCGACGCTGCGCAGACTGGCCAGGGAGCGCGCCCAGCGCGAGCGGGACGCGGTCCTGGAGGCGTCCCGCCAGGTCAGACAGGCCCGCGCCGAGGAGGCCGAGAAGCCCGACAAGAAGACGGTGCGCGCCGAGCAGCGGGCGGAGAAGCGGGCCCTGGACGACGCGCTGGAAGAGGCCCGCGAGGAGGACCTGCTCACCCAGATCCGGCACCAGGTGCTGCGGATCAGGCCGCAGGCGCCCGTCGAGCCGGCCCGCCTGGAGCGGGTGCGGCCGCGGACCCTGATCAGCGTCATCGCCGGCGCGATCGGCGGGTACTACCTGCTGACCCAGCTCACCCACATCGAGTTCGGCCCCCTGGTCGCGAACGCCCAGTGGGGCTGGGTGATCGCAGCGGTGCTGTTCTCGGCGCTCAGCTATGTCGCCGCCGCGATGTCGCTGCTCGGGTTCGTGCCCGAGCGGGTGCCCTTCGTGCGGACCGTGGCGGCGCAGGTCGCCGGTTCGTTCGTGAAGATCGTGGCGCCCGCCGCGGTCGGCGGTGTGGCCCTCAACACGCGCTTCCTGCAGCGCGCGGGCGTACGCCCCGGGGGCGCGGTGGCGAGCGTCGGCGCCTCGCAGCTGTTCTCGCTCGGCTGTCACATCCTCATGCTGCTGTCCTTCGGCTATCTGACCGGCACCGAGAAGACCCCGTCGCTGTCGCCCTCCCGTACGGTCATCGCGGGCCTGCTGACCGTCGCGGTACTGGTCCTGGTGGTGACCTCGGTGCCGTTCCTGCGGAAATTCGTCAGCACGCGCGTGCGGTCGCTCTTCGCGGGTGTCGTGCCGCGCATGCTGGACGTGCTCCAGCGGCCGCAGAAGCTCGTCACCGGCATCGGCGGCATGCTGCTGCTGACCGCCTGCTTCGTGATGTGCCTGGACGCCTCCATCCGCGCGTTCGGCGACCAGTCGACCTCGCTGAGCATCGCCAGCGTCGCCGTGGTCTTCCTCGCCGGCAACGCGCTCGGCTCCGCGGCGCCGACCCCGGGCGGTGTCGGTGCGGTCGAGGCGACCCTGACCGTCGGCCTGATCGCCGTCGGCCTCCCCAAGGAGGTCGCGGCGCCGGCCGTCCTCCTGTACCGGCTGCTGACCCTGTGGCTGCCGGTCCTGCCGGGCTGGCTGGCCTTCAACCACCTCTCGCGCAAGGGCGCGCTCTAGCAACCACCTCTCGCGCAAGGGCGCGCTCCAGGGTCGTACCTCGGACGGCTCGCGCCCCGCGCGCGTGGCCGGGTGCGACCCCAGGATGGGATCATGCCGAACGCCTTCCGGATCCGTGTCGCCGCCCTGACCGCCGCGCTGGCGCTGTCCTCCCTGCTGACCGGGTGCAGCGGCGACGGTGCCAAGGACAGGGATCTGGCGACGCAGAAGCTGGACTGGAAGAGCTGCCCGGCCCCCGACGAGGCCGAGGGCGGCGGCGACGCGCCGTCACCGCTGCCCGGCGGCGGCACCTGGCAGTGCGCCACCATGAAGGCGCCCCTGGACTGGTCGAAGCCGAAGGGCGCCACCATCGGGCTCGCGCTGATCCGGGCCAGGGCCGACGGCGACCCGGACAAGCGGATCGGCTCCCTGATCTTCAACTTCGGCGGCCCGGGCGGCAGCGGCGTCACCACCCTCCCCGCGTTCGGCGACGACTACGCGGCCCTGCGCACGCGCTACGACCTCGTCAGCTTCGACCCGCGCGGAGTCGGCCGCAGCGACCCCGTCGAGTGCGAGAACGACGAGCAGCTCGACGACTACTTCCAGCAGGACGCGACGCCCGAGACCAGCGCCGAACGCACCCAGCTGATCAACCGCACCAAGCAGTTCAACGCCGCCTGCGAGAAGAACTCCAGGACGATCCTGCCGCAGGTCCGCACCACCGACGCCGCCCGCGACATGGATCTGATGCGCCAGGTCCTCGGCGACCGGCAGCTGCACTACTTCGGCATCTCCTACGGCACCGAACTCGGCGGCGTCTACGCCCACCTGTTCCCGAAGAACGTGGGCCGGGCCGTCTTCGACGGCGTCGTCGACCCCACCCAGGACCCGGAGCAGAGCTCGCTCGGGCAGGCCAAGGGCTTCCAGCTCGCGCTCGACAACTTCGCCGAGGACTGCACGTCGAAGAAGACGGAGTGCCCGATCGGCGACACCCCGCAGGACGTGAAGGACCGTATCGCGGGGCTCCTCGTGGACCTCGACGAGAAGCCGATCCCGGGTGTCCTGCCCCGCGAGCTCACCCAGTCCGCCGCGACCAACGGGATCGCCCAGTCCCTGTACTCCAAGGACTTCTGGGAGTACCTCACCGAGGGGCTCGAGGAGGCGTACGACGGCGACGGGAAGATCCTGATGCTGCTCTCCGACTCGATGAACGGCCGCAGCCTGAACGGCGAGTACAGCAACATCACGGCGGCGAACATCGCCATCAACTGCGCCGACGAGAAGCCGCGGTACACCGCCGACTACGTCCAGCAGAAGCTGCCCGAGTTCCGCGCCGCCTCGCCGCTGTTCGGCGACTACCTCGCCTGGGGGATGGTCAGCTGCACGGACTGGGCGGTGCCGGGCGCCGCCGACCATCCCGACGTCAGCGCGCCCGGGTCGGCGCCGATCCTGGTCGTGGGCAACACGGGGGACCCGGCGACGCCGTACGAGGGCGCGAAGAAGATGGTGGACGCGCTCGGGAAGGGAGTCGGGGTCGAGCTGACGTACAAGGGGCAGGGACACGGGGCGTACGACAGCAAGGACAAGTGCGTGCAGGGTGCCGTGAACGGCTATCTGCTGGAGGGGACGGTGCCGAAGGCGGGAACGGTCTGTACGTAACAGAACCGCAGGTCAAAAGGTTATCCACAGGCTGAAACAGCCCCCGCTCGATCCGCCTACTATGGCCTGACCGCTCTCCCGCGACGAATGCGCGGAGGGCCTGTGTGGGGGGTGTGCACGCATGGTGCGATATGTACGGTGGGCGGCTGCCGTGGCCGCTGGGCTGCTCGTGGCCGGGTGCAGCAGCGGGTCGTCGGGGGGCGGCGGGGACGAGGGGAAGGCCTCGGCCGGGCAGCCGTCCGCCGCCACGTCCACCGCGACCGGCTCGGCGGCCCTGCCCGCGTCCCTCACCGCCCAGAAGCTCGACTGGAGCCGCTGCAAGGCCACTTCGGACTCCGCCGCGCCCGGGGACGAGTGGCGGTGCGCGACGCTCAAGGTGCCGCTGGACTGGTCGAAGCCGGACGGGGAGACGATCGGGCTGGCACTCATCCGGGAGCAGGCGAGCGGGGGTTCGGGGAAGCGGATCGGCTCGCTGCTGTTCAACTTCGGCGGGCCGGGCGGCTCCGGCGTCTCGACGATGCCGTACTACGCCTCCACCGTCTCCGCGCTGCGCGAGCGGTACGACCTGGTGAGCTGGGACCCGCGCGGGGTGGGGGCCAGTGAGGGGATCCGGTGCCGTAGCGACAAGGACATCCAGAGCGCCGAGTCGATCGACGCGACACCGGACACCGCGGCGGAGGAGACGGCGTACTTCCAGGACGCCGCCGCCTTCGGCAAGGGCTGCGAGAAGGCCGCCGGCACGCTGATCGCGCATGTCTCGACGACCGACACGGCCCGCGACATGGACCTGATGCGCCAGGTGCTCGGTGACGCGAAGATGCACTACTTCGGCATCTCGTACGGCACCGAACTGGGCGGTGTGTACGCCCACCTGTTCCCGGAGAACGTGGGGCGGCTGATCCTGGACGCCGTGGTGGACCCGACGGCCGACTCGGTCGGCCAGGAGAAGAACCAGGCCGCCGGCTTCCAGCGGGCCCTGGACGACTACCTCAAGTCCACCGGCCAGGACCCGGAACAGGGCTCGCAGAAGATCGCCGACCTGCTGAAGAGCCTCGACGCCACGCCGCTGCCCGCGTCGTCCGGGCGGAAGCTGACCCAGTCCCTCGCGGTCACCGGCATCGTGCTGCCGCTGTACAGCCAGGACAGCTGGCCGACGCTGACCAGCGCGCTGAAGGCGGCCGAGGAGGGCGACGGCTCGGAACTGCTGTCGCTCGCGGACCAGTACAACGAGCGGGACTCCTCGGGGCACTACGGCACGACCACCCACTCCCAGCGGGTCATATCGTGCCTGGACGACAAGGAGCGGCCGACGCTCGCCGAGACGAAGAAGCGGCTGGCGGAGTTCGAGAAGATCTCGCCCGTCTTCGGGGACTTCCTCGGCTGGGACTCGGCCGGCTGGTGCCACGACTGGCCGGTGGCCGGGCAGTGGGACACTCCGGACGTGAGCGCACCGGGCGCGGCACCGGTGCTGCTGGTCGGCAACACCGGCGACCCGGCGACCCCGTACGAGGGTGCCCGGAAGATGGCCGACGAGCTGGGCAAGGGTGTCGGCGTCGAGCTGACCTGGAAGGGCGAGGGCCACGGTGCGTACGGCAGCGGCAGCGACTGCGTGGACTCGACGGTGAACGCCTATCTGCTGAACGGCACGGTCCCGGAGGACGGCAAGGTCTGCTCATGACGAAGGCGGGGGCTCCGGGCGCCTGTGGTGCCGCCCGGAGCCCCCGCCCTTCGCGGAGCCTGTGCTCAGTAGACCGGCTTGGACGGCTCGATCTGGTTGACCCAGCCGATCACGCCGCCGCCGACGTGGACCGCGTCGGCGAAGCCCGCGGACTTCAGGACCGCGAGGACCTCCGCGCTGCGGACACCCGTCTTGCAGTGCAGGACGATCCTCTTGTCCTGGGGCAGGCCCTCCAGGGCGGTGCCGAGCAGGAACTCGTTCTTCGGGATCAGCTTGGCGCCCGGGATGGAGACGATCTCGTACTCGTTCGGCTCGCGGACGTCGATGATCTCGATGTTCTCGCCGTCGTCGATCCACTCCTTGAGCTGCTTGGGAGTGATCGTCGAGCCGGCGGCCGCCTGCTGGGCCTCCTCGGAGACGACGCCGCAGAAGGCCTCGTAGTCGATGAGCTCGGTGACGGTCGGGTTCTCGCCGCAGACCGCGCAGTTCGGGTCCTTGCGGACCTTGACCTGGCGGTACTGCATCTCCAGGGCGTCGTAGATCATCAGGCGGCCGACGAGGGACTCGCCGGTGCCCGTGAGGACCTTGATGGCCTCGGTGACCTGGATGGAGCCGATGGACGCGCACAGCACGCCCAGGACGCCGCCCTCGGCGCAGGAGGGGACCATGCCCGGCGGCGGGGGCTCCGGGTAGAGGCAGCGGTAGCAGGGGCCGTACTCGGACCAGAAGACCGAGGCCTGGCCGTCGAAGCGGTAGATGGAGCCCCAGACGTACGGCTTGTTGAGCAGCACGCAGGCGTCGTTCACCAGGTAGCGGGTGGCGAAGTTGTCGGTGCCGTCGACGATCAGGTCGTACTGGCTGAAGATGTCCATCACGTTCTCGGCCTCGAGCCGCTCTTCGTGAAGGACCACGTTCACGTAGGGGTTGATGCCGAGGACGGAGTCACGGGCGGACTCGGCCTTGGAGCGGCCGATGTCGGCCTGGCTGTGGATGATCTGGCGCTGCAGGTTCGACTCGTCGACCTCGTCGAACTCCACGATGCCAAGGGTGCCGACGCCCGCGGCGGCCAGGTACATCAGCGCCGGCGAGCCCAGGCCGCCGGCGCCCACACACAGCACCTTGGCGTTCTTCAGCCGCTTCTGCCCGTCCATCCCGACGTCGGGGATGATCAGGTGGCGGGAGTACCTGCGGACCTCGTCTACGGTGAGCTCAGCAGCTGGCTCGACCAGGGGTGGCAGCGACACGGGGACTCCGTTGATCGGTCAATCACTACAATTGTTCTCCCTGTAACACTGCCACGGGCTTCTTCATTCCGAGACACCTGTTCCGATCCGCGAGACGAATTCGTCCCAGTAGCCGGGCATGGTCTCCCAGGGATCCGCCCGGCCCCAGCGATCGGTCCGGTCGGTGAAGTAGATCGTGGCGGCGCCCTGCCAGCGGGCGATGCGCAGCGCCTCGTCGAGGTGGCCGAGGGGCACGCCGTGCACGAAGTGGCAGAACCGGTCGGGCGGGTAGTCGGCGGTCCACTCGGCGACCTGGGACCAGCGGTAGTCGCTCCAGGGCCCGGCGAAGGTCACCAGCTGGTCGGCGTTCTCGGCGTAGCCCGGGTGGGGGTGGGTGCCGTGGCCGAGGACGATGTGGGGGTCGTCACCTATGGTGCGGAGCGCGGCGACCGCGCGGCGGATCTCGGGGAGCGCGGTGCGCTCGGTGGGGCAGCGGTCCAGCAGGACGCCGTCGACGCGGTACCAGTCGTGGAAGTGGCGGGCGTCGGTGAGCAGGTCGCCGTGGGTGCGGGCGCCGTAGGCGGTGTCCAGGTGCCCGAGGACGCGGACGCCCGCGTTGCGGAGCCGGCCGGCCGCCTCCAGGCAGTGCGGGTCGGGGCGGCTGCCGGGGCCGTTCGCCACGTCGAGGACGACCCAGTGCAAGGGGGTGCCGGGGCGGGTGAGTTCGGCCCACTGGGCGGGGGCGAGGAGCGGGTGGGCGTAGCCGGGGATGCCGACGGCGGTGCGGACGCCGGTGGTCGCGGCGCCCGCCCGGGTGCTGGTCAGATGCGGCATGCCGCCTCCATCCAGATGTCCGCGAGGGACTCTTCGAGGTTGATGCGGGGCCGCCAGCCGAGCCGGTCGCGGGCGCAGCGCACGTCGGCCTGCTGCCAGCTGCCGCAACCGTCCGGGTACGGGTACGCGACCGGGGCCGCGTGGTCGGGGTCCAGGCGGGGATGGCCGATGGGGCTGCGCAGCGGGGGGCCGGGCGGCCCGTCGAGTTCGTGCAGGGCGCCGCCGTATCCGGCGACCCGGGCGAGGACGGCGGCGGCGTCGCGGAGCCGGACGGCGCGGCCGGAGCCGATGTTGATGACGCCCTGGGCGGCGGAGAGCGAGGCCGCGTGGACGGCGCGGGCCACGTCGCGTACGTCGATGAAGTCGCGCTGGGCGCCGAGGCCGCCGAGTTTGAGTTCGCCGTCTCCCGACTGCATGGCCCGGCGCATGGCTTCGGCGAGGCGGCCGAGCGGTGAGCCGGCCGGGGTGCCCGGCCCGGCGGGCGAGAAGACACGCAGGACGACGGCGTCCAGGCCGGAGCCGAGGACGAGTTCGGTGGCGGCGAGCTTGCTGACGCCGTACGGGCCGCCGGGGCGCGGCACGGCGTCCTCGGCGGTGGAGGAGCCGGGCTGGCTCGGGCCGTACTCGGAGCTGCACCCGACCTGGACCAGACGGGCGCCGCAGCCGCTGCGCCGCAGGGCCTCGCAGACGGTGGCGACGGCGACGGTGTTGTGCCGGGTGAGCTCCCGGGCGCCGCCGCGGGTGGCACCCGCGCAGTTCACGATGACGCCGGGGTGGACCGCGTCGAGGAACCGGGTGAGCGCGCCGGGGCTGCCGGTGGCGAGGTCGAAGCGGACGTCGGCGTCGTCGCCGCGGCCGAGCGCGGTGAGCTGGACGGCCGGGTCGGCGAGCAGCCGGTCGGCGACGAAGCGGCCGAGGTATCCGTTGGCTCCGATCAGCAGAACCCTCATCGCGCGGCTCCCGGGGTGTGTGCTCCGGCGACTCCGGTGGTTCCGGTGCTTCCGGTGGTTCCGGACGCTCCGGGTCCGGGTCGGGAGGTGGTCATCTGGTGGTCTCCTTCAAGGGGTGGTGCGGTTGCCTCCGGCGGGGTGCCGGGCGCCTGCCGCCGGGACGGCTCGGCGAGGCGTGCGAGGACATCGGCGGCTCTGCTCACTGCGGGTCTCCCGTCGGCGCGTGGGCCGAGGCCCGGGTCAGGGTGCGGGTCGCCCGCGACAGCAGCGCCAGGGCGGCGGCGCCGCAGACGAGGGCCGGGACGCTGCTCGCGCCCCAGGCGTCGACCAGGGCGTCGACGGGGGCGGCCAGGAAGGCACAGCCGGGCAGCCGGCCGACCAGGACGAGGGCCGCGGCCGCCGCTTCCGTGGCGGCCGCGGCGGCGAGGGCGGGTCCCTGCGGGACGTGGTGGACGGTGAGGAGGCGGGCGAGCAGGAGGAGGGCCCCGAGGGTGAGGGCCGCCGGGTAGCCGGCGGGTTCGCCGAGGGCGGCACCGCACAGCGCGAGCAGGGCGGTGAGGGCACCGAGGAAGAGGGCGAACGTGCCGAGCAGCAAGGGCTGTACGGCGCCGGTGAACTCCTCCAGGCCCCGGCTGCCCGCGAGTCTGCGGCGGGCGCCCGCCGTGAGGAGGTGGGCGCTCCAGGCCGCCGGGGCGCAGGCCAGGGTGAGGGCGAGGACGGGGGCCGTGGTCACCGGCCAGGGGCCGTGGGCGGCGCCGGTCGGGAGCCCGTCGGGGCCGCCGTCCACGACGGCCCGCAGCAGGCCGTCGCCGAGGAGGGCGTAGGCGAGGAGCCAGCAGGTCCACACCCACGTGCCGGTGACGGTGCGCCAGGCGGGGACACGGGCCGGGACGGCCAGCGGGCCGCGCCGCAGGGCCGGGCGCACGGCGAGGGCGACGGCGAGCACGCCGACGGCTGCCGCGATGAGGCGCGGGCGGCCGTCGGTGAGCCGTACGCCGGTCACGGCCGCCGCGCACACGGCGCCCGGGAGGAGCGTGAGCAGCGCCCGGTCGGCGCGCACGCGGGGCGCGGGCAGCGGTTCGGGAGGCGGGCGCCGGTCGCCGTCGTGGGGCACGCGCGCGTAGAGCTCTTCGGCGAGCGAGAAGACGTCACGGTGCCGGAAGCGGGCGGCGGTGCGGTCGGTGACGCCGTGCGCCTCGAGGCCGGCCGCGATCTCCAGGGGGTCCACGGCCCGCTCGCAGAGCGTGCGGTGACGGTGCATCAGCGTCTTCACCGGGTCGGCGGCGGTGCCTCGGCGGGGGCTGGATCCGCGGCTGCCGGCGGCGGCCCGGCTCCCCGGGGAGTCCCCGTCGGGCACCGGCGACCCGCCTTCGGGGAAGGCGCCTCCCGTGCCCGGCTCGTCCGCTCCCAGGAGCCATTCCTCCGAGCGTGCGTCCCAGGCGTCGGCCGCACCGGGCCGACCAGGCCGGTCCAGCTCTCCCGGACCGCCGTTCACCGCGCCGCCTTCGTCGCCGTTCACAGCACCCCCTCGGAGGCCTCGACCGGGGTGTCGCGCACCGGGGTGGGCCGCGGCGCGGCGCCCAGGTCCCAGCCGGGCCCGGCGCGATGCGCGACGCGGGCCGTGGGCCCGGTCCAGTGGCCGGGCACGTGGGCCTCGGCCGGGACGGCGAACGGCAGGGGCGCGCCCGCCGGGCCGAGGACGACCCGGCGCACCGGGCAGTGCGAGACGATATCCAGGTAAATGCCGTGAAATGCTGTGATGTTCTGCTCGACGGTGAACAGTTCGAGCGCCCGGGCGCGGGCGGCGGCTCCGAGGCGCTCACGGCGCTCGGGGTCGCGCAACAGCGCCACGCACGCCTCCGCGAGCGCCCGCGGATTGCGCGGGGGTACGACGAGCCCGGTGCCGCCGATGACCTCCACCACGGCGCCGACGTCGGTGGAGACGGTCGCCCGGCCGCAGAACATCGCCTCGACGAGTCCCACCGGGAACCCCTCGACGACGCTGGAGAGAACGACGACCGCGCCGGACGCGTAGGCGTCGGCGAGGGTCGGCGTCTCCGGGCCGCCTATCTCCTCGAAGGAGACCGGGTTGTCGCCGACGGCGTGCACCCCTTCGGCCTCGTCGGGGAAGAGCTGTGCGGCGAGCGCCCTGCAGTGCCCCAGATAGGCCTCGCCCTCGGGTCCCGCCGGGGCGCCCACGACCCGCAGGCGCGTCTTGGGCTCCTCCT
Organism: Streptomyces sp. NPDC047061; assembly: GCF_040643955.1. Lineage (NCBI taxonomy): Bacteria > Bacillati > Actinomycetota > Actinomycetes > Kitasatosporales > Streptomycetaceae > Streptomyces > Streptomyces sp. NPDC047061. The sequence goes on along the minus strand of NZ_JBEYVI010000015.1, from coordinate 176,339 downwards.
TGCGGACCTCGGCGAAGGCGTGCAGCAACGACACCAGGTCCTTGGCCGGCTCGATACGTCCGACCCACACGAGCGTGTCCGGGTCGGCGCGGTCCGGGGCCTCGCCCACCTCGGTGAAGCGGGCGGCCTCCATGCCGGGATGCACGGTCCGGATACGGGCACGGTCGGCACCGCAGCGCTCCTGCCAGCGGCGGGTGTGCGCGTTGCCCGGGGTGATGACGGCGGCGCGGCGGTAGACCTCCGCGGCGAGCCGGCCGTGGAAGGCGGCGAGCAGCGCGCGTACGGCGGGGGTGGCCGCGTCGGGGCCGGCGGCGAGGTAGTGCGAGCGCAGCCGCACGCCGTACTCGGTGACCAGCAGCGGAACCCCGGAGAAGTGTCCGGCGAGCAGACCGGCCAGGGCCGCCGGGCCGCCGGCGGTGGCATGGCAGAGATCGGCCGCGCCGAGGCCGTCGTCGCCGTACCAGTCCAGGGAGAGGGGGCGCAGGGCGCGTTCGAGGTGTGCGGCGACGGCGAGCAGATCGGGCACCCGTGCCTCGCGTGCCGCAGCGAGTGCGCCGGGCGCGCGGCAGGCCCGCTCCAGTGCGCGTACGGCGGTGTCGGAGCGGAGCGCGCCGACCAGTCCGCCCTCGTCGCGGGCGAGTTCGGCGAGTCCGTGGAGCGCGCTGACGAAACGGTCCGCCAGAGAACCGGGCACGGCACCGGAGCCGCCTGCGGTACCTGCGCCCCCCGATCCCTCTGCGCCTCCTGAGCCCCCAGCGCCGTACCAGCCCCCCGCGCCGGCCGAGCCGTACGAGTCCTCCGTGCCGTTCGGTCCCGGGCCGGCACACAGCGCCCCCGCGAGTTCGCCGTAGCTCTCGGCGAAGCGCCGGCGTGCGCGCCGTCCGTACGGGACCCCGTCCGCCTCGGCGGTCCACAGGGGAGCCGTCCGTACCCGGCTGACGTGCGGCGGCAGCGGCAGCCAGCCCTCGTCCTCCTGCTGCCGGGTGCGGCTGAGCGCGTAGAGGTCGAACTCGTGCTGCCCGAGCCCGCGCACGAGCCGGTCGCACCAGAGCCTGGCATCACCGCTCACATACGGATAGCCACCCTCCGTAACCAGTCCGATGCGCACGTGTGCACCCCCGATCGATCTCCCGTATGGGGAGCCACCGTGGCTCGGCGGCTCGCAGCGGGACGAACGTATGCGGACAAGGCGGTGGCGCGATGGACGGTTGTCCATCGCGCCACCAAAAGGGGTGAACGGTCGTAACTTTCCCGTGCGGTTCGCGTTCGGTCGCGCTAAGCAGTCGAACGGCGGCGGAACGTCACGCCCGGATCCGCGCCCAGAGCTGCATCCAGAGCTGCGCCCACGTCTGCGCCCAGATCTGCGGAAACGTCACGCCGACGCCAGTTCCCGGCGCGCCGCCCGCCGCCGGGCCGCGGCCTCCGGGTCCAGGGCGGGTACGGCGGCCAGGAGTTGCCTGGTGTACGGGTCCTGGGGGTTGTCGTAGACCTCGTCGGCGGGCCCGCTCTCGACGATCCGGCCGCGGCGCATGACCGCGACCCGGTCGCTGACCTGCCGTACGACGGCGAGGTCGTGGGCGACGAAGACGAGCGCGAGCCCGAGTTCCCGCTGGAGTTCGCCGAGCAGGGCGACGACCTGGGCCTGGGTGGTGACGTCCAGCGCGGAGACCGGCTCGTCGCAGACGATGACGCGCGGGTCGGCCGCGAGCGCCCGCGCGATGCCCACGCGCTGGCGCTGGCCGCCGCTGAACTCGTGCGGATAGCGCTGGTAGTGCGCCCCTTCGAGCCCCACGCGCTCCAGCAGTTCCGTCACGCGCTCCCGGATGCGCCCCTCGTCGCGTTCCCCCCGCGCGCGCAGCGGGTCGGCGATCGACTCGCCGATGCTGCGCCGCGGGTTGAGGGAGGACACCGGGTCCTGGAAGACCATCTGGACGGCCGGGTGCACGCCCACGCGCGCGTGTCCGTCGTAACGGACCTCACCCGCCGTCGGCTCCAGCAGCCCGACCAGCATCCGGCCGAGGGTGGTCTTGCCGCTGCCGCTCTCGCCGACGACGCCGAGGGTCTCCCCCCGGTGCACGGTCAGCGTCACGTCGTCCACGGCCGCGAACGCCCGTTTCCCGCGCCCGAACTCGCGCCGCAGGCCGGACGCCTCCAGGACGACCTCCTCGGACGCCTGCGAGGGCACGCGGACCGCGTCCACGCGCGGGACGGCGGAGAGCAGTTCGCGGGTGTACGGCTGCTCGGGCGCCCCGAGCACGGCGGCGACCGGGCCCTGTTCGACCACGCGCCCGTGCCGCATGACGAGCACCCGGTCGACGCTCTCGGCGGCGACGCCCACGTCGTGCGTGACGAGCAGCAGGCCCATGCCGGTCTCCTCGCGCAGGGTGTGCAGCAGGTCGAGGATCTGGGCCTGGACGGTCACGTCGAGGGCGGTGGTGGGCTCGTCGGCGATGAGCAGTTCGGGCTCACAGGCGAGCGCCATGGCGATCAGCGCGCGCTGCCGCATGCCGCCGCTGAACTCGTGCGGGCGGGCCCGGGAGCGGCGCGCGGCATCCGGGATGCCGACCCGGTCGAGCACCTCCACGGCACGCGCGCGTGCGGCTCGCCGTGACGCGCGCGTGTGCACGCGGTACACCTCGGCGATCTGGTCGCCGATCGCGTAGTACGGGTCGAGGGACGACAGCGGGTCCTGGAAGACCATCGCCGCCTTCGCGCCGCGCAGCCGCCGCAGCTCGCCGTCGGAGGCGGCCTGGACGTCGGTGCCGGCGACCTCGATCGCGCCGCCTAGGCGAGCCCCGGTGCCGTGGTGCAGACCCAGCAGCGCCGAGGCGACCGTGGACTTGCCGGAGCCGGACTCGCCGACCAGGGCGAGGGCGGCGCCGCGCTCCAGGGTGAACGACAGCCCGTCCACGGCCCGCAGGTCGCCGAAGTCGACGGTCAGATCAGTGACTTGGACGAGACTCACGTCAGTACCACCCGTCGGTCGGCCACCGCGTACAGCACGTCGGCGACGGCGTTGGCGAGGACCACGAAGAAGCCGATGACCAGGACCATGCCGACGACGACCGGCAGGTCGACCACGCTGACGGCGTGGACGAGTTCCTGGCCGAGGCCGGGCAGTCCGAACAGCGTCTCGGTGAGCACGGCGCCGCCGACGGCCGAGCCGAAGTTGTTGGCGTTCAGCGCGATGACCGGCGCGAGCGCCCCGCGCAGGGCGTGCCGCCCGACGATCGAACGCTCGCTCACGCCGTACGCGCGGAAGGTGCGGATGTGGTCCTCGGCCAGGGTCTCCAGCATCGACGCCCGGGTCATCCGGGCGAACGCGGCGGACTCGATGAGGGCGAGGGAGAACCAGGGCAGCAGCAGGTTCCACGCCCACTGTTCGGGGTCGTCGGTGAACTTCACGTACTGCGGGAAGGGCAGCAGTTGCAGTTCGCCGCAGACGACGATCATCAGGACCAGGCCGATGACGAAAACCGGCGTGGCCCAGCCCGCCAGCGTGAGGCCGGTCAGCACCCGCTCGGTGAGCCGGCCGCGCCGCCAGACGGAGAGCACGCCCGTGCCGACGCCCAGGAGCAGCCACAGCACCATCGCGCCGAACACCAGCGAGAGGCTGACCGGGAGCCTGGTCAGGATGATGCTGAGGACCTGCTGGTCGGTCTGGTAGGAGAGGCCGAGGCAGGGCGCCGAACAGTGCTCCACGGAGGTTCCGGTGGAGTAGTCCTGGCCGGCGACCAGGCCCTGCAGGAAGTGCCAGTAGCGCACGTACAGGGGGTCGTCGAGGTGCAGTTGCTGGGCCACCTGGTGCACCTGCTCCGGGGAGCAGCGCGGGCCGCAGGTGATCTGGGCGACGTTGCCCGAGGTGACGTAGAAGACGACGTAGACGATCACCGAGATGGCCAGCAGGGTCGCCAGGGTGCCGATGGTGCGGCGGAGCAGGAAGCCGCCGAAGCCGTTCACGCGGATTCCTCCTTCGCTGACGCCTTCGCCGGCGCCTCCGCCGACGTCCCGGCCTCGCGCCTGCGCCCGGTGCCGACGCCGAGCCGGGAGGCGGCCCGCGGGTCCAGGGCGGTGCGGACGCCGTCGCCGAGGACGGTCAGCGCGAGGACGGTCACGAACAGCGCGCCGGCCGGCAGGAGCAGGTACTGCGGGGCCGCCTGGTACCAGACGTCGGCGGCGGTGAGCATCTGGCCCCAGGAGGGCGTCGGCGGCTTCACCCCGACGCCGAGGAAGGACAGGGCCGCCTCGACGCTGATGTTGACCGGGATGAGGATCGAGGCGTACGTGATGACCGGCGCGGCCAGGCCGGGCAGCAGCTCGCGGCGGGCGATGGGCCAGGCACCCCAGCCGCTGAGCCGCGCGGCGGCGACGTAGTCGAGCCCCTTCAGGGTGAGTGTCTGGGCGCGCACGATCTTCGCGATGTTGCCCCAGGCGATGAACCCGATGACGAGGGTGACCAGGACGGGCCGGGGGAAGCTCTGCGGCACGATCGCGAGCAGCGCCAGCGACATGATCATCAGGGGCAGCGCGACGATGATGTCCGTGATCCGGCTCAACAGTTGATCAATCCATCCACCGCCGAGCGCGGCCGACACGCCGACGACCAGCCCGAGGAGGACCTGGATCACGGTCGCCGAGAACGCGACGCCCAGCGAGACCCGGGCCCCGTACACCAGCCGCGCGAACAGGTCGCGCCCGGTCTGCGGCTCCACGCCCAGCCAGTGGCGGCCGGAGATGCCCCCGAGGGAGCCGGTCGGCACGCCGCCGCGCGCGGAGTCGATGAGGGAGGGGTGGTACGTGAACGGGTCCTGGCCCTCCAGTGCGGTGAGCAGGGGTGCGGCGAGCGCGACCAGGACGAGCAGCGCGACGAGCCCCGCCGCGACCGTGGCGGCCCGCTGCGCACGCAGCCGCCGCCAGAACAGACGAGCCCCCGAAGCCCCCGAGGCGGACGCCTCGGGGGCCTGGGTGGCGACAAGTGCCTCGCTCACGGCGCTACTTCACCGCGACCTGGGAGATGTCCAGGACACCGGTCCAGTCGCTGATCACGACGTTCTTGATGTCCTTGCCGACGAGACGCTTGTAGACCGGGTGGAACAGCGGCACGGTCAGGGCCTGCGCGCCGATCTTCTTGTCCAGTGCACCCCACCGCTTGGCGGCTGCGTCAAGGTCGGTCAACTTGTTGATCGCGTCAATCTCGGCGTTGACCGAAGCATCGTTGAGCTGGGAGGCGTTGAAGTTCGCGCCGTCCTTGACGATCTGCCGGCCGTCGAAGATCGGGGCGAGGAAGGGACCGCCGGAGGGCCAGTCGGCACCCCACGCGGCGAGGAAGAAGCCCGGCTCGGTCTTCACGCTGTGGACCGTGTCGGAGTAGTTGTTGTCCTCCAGACCCTGGAGCTTGACCGTGATGCCGGCCTTCTTGAGGGCGTCCTGGATCGCGGTCGCGATCTCGGGGCTCGTCTTGAAGTTCTGCGCGTTGTCGTGGGTCAGCGTGACCGTGAGCCCGTTCGGGTAACCGGCCTCCTTCAGCAGCTCCTTGGCCTTGGCCGCGTTGCCGGTGTCACCCGCCGGGAAGAGGTCGTACGGCGTGTAGCCGAAGGACTTCTGGTTCGGCAGGAAGGTGGTCGCGGCCTCGGCGAGGGCGCTGCCGCCCGCCGCGTTGACCACGGACGACCGGTCGACGGCGTACGAGATCGCCTCACGCACCTTGGGGTTGTCGAACGGCTTGACCTTCGGGTTGAACGCTATGTAGTTCGTGTAGCCGAAGTGCCCGGTGCCGACGCGGGAGGCGAGTTCCTTGTCGCCGGTGACCTTGGCGAGCTCGGCGGGCCCGAGGTTGGTGTCCGTGGTGACCGCGGCCGCGTCCGTCCCCTGGGACGCCGACAGCCGCTGGTTGATCACGGACGAGTCGAGCCCGGACTGCACGTCGATCTTGTCCGGGTACGCCTTGCGCTGGTCGTCGACGGCGGCGGACCAGTACGTGTTGCGCTCCAGGACCAGGTGCTCACCGTCGTTCTCGTTCTTCACGACCTTGTAGGGGCCGGACGAGACCGGGTGCTCCTCGTACTTCGTACCCGTGTCCTTGGCCTGCGGGACCGGCGTGAACTGCGTCTGCGTGGCCAGAAACGGGAACTCGCCCTCGGGCTTGTTCAGGTGGAAGACGATGGTGCGGTCGTCCGGCGTCTCGATCGCCGACAGCCCCTTCTTGTCCTTGTACGGCCCCTGGTAGTCGGCGGCGCCGACCAGCCAGTCCCGCAGGTAGGGCGCGCCGCCGGAGAGCTCGGGGGCGAAGGAGCGCTCGATGCCGTACTTGATGTCGGCGGACGTGATCGCGGTGCCGTCCTCGTACTTGAGGCCCTTCTTCAGGGTGTACGTCCACACGGTCGCGTTCTCGCTGGGGCGCCCGGTGCCGGTGGCCAGGTCGGGGACGACCTTGGTGCCGGCGGCGCCGTCCGCGCGGTTGCGGGTGGTGAGCGTACGGAAGACCAGGGAGGGCACGTTGCCGCCGCCGGAGGTGTACAGGCGGGCCGGGTCGAAGTCCGACTGGGGGTCGGAGTTCAGGACGGTGAGCGTGCCGCCCTTGTGCGGCGTGGAGTCGCCACTGGAGCCGTTGGCATCGTTGTCCTTCGGCCCGCAGGCGGCGGCGCCCGCTGCCACGACCAGGGCCAGCGAAACGTACGCCGCGCGGGCGCTGTTTACGGACGGGTGACGCATCGGAATGACGACCTCTCGGAAGGCATGTCTCGAATGGCGAGACAGGTTGACGAAGAGTGAGACGAAAGTGAACAGACGTCTGCCCGGGCGCCAGGTCGTCGAAAGAGCCGTGACCCAGGTCACGGCGACGGAGGAAAATCGCGACGCGAACGCCTGAAGGCGGGCGTCAGCAACAGTGAACGTCGGCCACGCAGAGCGCGGTCACGCCGATGAGCGCCAGCTCGATGGCGGCGCGCGCGGAGGCGTGAAGGGACGACATGCCCAGAAATATGTACGAACTTTCTGCGCATGTCAATGTGATGTATGAGCCACCTGTCAACTCTTGGGGTAGGGCCAGGGATTGGCCAGACAGTGGATTCCGTCGTGGTCGAGGAACTTGGTCTGCTGCTGCATGACCGGCGCCAGCTCGCCGTCCTTGTCGCAGGTCACGTGGCCGTAGCCGAGCCGGTGGCCGACCTCGTGGTTGATCAGCATCTGCCGGTAGGCGTGGATCTTGTCGCCGTACGTCTTGCTGCCCTGGGCCCACCGGTACGCGTTGATCATGACGCGTTCCGTGGACGCCGAGTCGCAGGACACGTTGTCCTCGGTCGTGTCGAGGCCGGACTTGGCGCACCACTTGGCGGTGGTCCCGGGGCTGGCGAGCGTGATCACGAAGTCGGGCTTGCCGGAGGAGACGCGCGCGAAGGTACGGGCACCGTCGTGGGCCCAGCTGCGGTCGTCGTTGAGCGTCTTCTGCACGGCCTCCGCGAACAGTTTCCCGTCCAGCCCGAGCCCCTGCTCCACGTCGACGCGGTAGGTGTACTTCCGCCCCTTGCCCGGCGCCTTCGCGCTCCCGGGCACGGTGGTGAACTTCCCGGACCCGGCCAGCTTGGCGCTGAGCGGGTACTTCTCGCCCATCGCCTGCTCGTACGACAGTGTCACCACGCCCGGCGAGGCGGAGACGGACGCGGAGGCGGACGGCGTCGTACGGCTGTTCCCGCGCGAGGCGGCGCCGTCGGTGGCCCGTGTCCCGCCCGCGGCCGACTCCGACCGTACGGCGCCGCCGTCGCGGCCGTCGACGACCTGCCCGGCGACGATCACCGCGAGCACGGTGGTGACGGCGGCGGCCGCGATCCCGGTGAAAGCCCGCCCCTTGCCGCCCTTGAGCTGGACGGCCGGTTCGCCGGTGGGCGGCGCGTCGTCGTCATCGCCGTCGTCCGTCCCGGACGGGAGCGGCGACGCCTGCGGGTCGGAGAAGGGCGGATACGTTTCCGCACGCTGGGCGCCGATGCCGGGGCGGGGCGTGAAGACGTCGGCGTCCTCGTCGAAGGCGTCGACATAGTCCTGCCGGGGCCCACCGGGCCCGCTGCGCCGCTGCCGCGGTATCGACACACCGGCGGCACCGGCCGCCCCGGCGACACCGGCCTGCCCGCCCGTCTCACCCCAGCCACCGCCCGCTTCACGCTGCTGGGGATGACCACCACGGACCCGGGGGACGCCGCGCGCGGGGGTCCCGTCCGGGAACCGGGGGACGCCGTGCGCGGGGGTCCCGTCCGGGAACCGGGGGACGCCGTGGGCCGGGGTGCCGTCCGAGTAGCGGGGCACGCCATGGGCCGGCGTACCGTCGGCGAACCGCGGCACCCCCCGCACGGGCGTGCCATCGGGCATGCGCGGGCTGCCCTGGGCCGGCGTCCCGTCCGCGAACCGGGGTGATCCGCCCGCAGGTGTCCCGTCGGACGGACGTGGCACTTTCGCGCCCGCAGGCCCGCGCCCACCGTCTCCCGGGCCTTGCTTCCGGGCCGCGCGCACGCCCGCTATGTCCGCGTCATCGCCTTTGGGTGCCGGGCCACGGCGGCTGTGGCGTCCCACTCGCCCCTCAGCTCCCCGCGCCCGGCGCGACCGGGCGGCCACCGGCGGTCCCGGCAGCCGATCCACCGGCCAACTCTTCGGCCAACTCCTCGGCGGACGCGAGGAGTTCACGGAACGCCCCGGCCACCGCCTCCGGGTACTCCATCATCGCCACATGCCCGGCGTCCGGCATGGACAGCAGCCGGGAGTGGCGGAAGCTGCGCGCGGCCTTCTGGGCCATGCGGTAGCCGACGAGCTGGTCGCGGCCGCCGTAGATCAGCAGGGTCGGGGCGAGGACGCGCTCGGCCTGGCGCCAGAGCCCGTGCTGGCCGCCCAGCGTGTAGGCGTTGATGATCCCGCGCGCGGAACGCGCCATCGCGTCCCAGAAGTACGGCAGTCGCAGCCGCCGTTCCAGCTCCGCCACCGCGTGCTCGAACGCCTCGGGCGTCACCCGGCCCGGATCGCCGTAGCAGAGGCCCAGGACACCCCGTACCCGCTGTTCGGCGGTCCACTTGCCGGTGGTGCGGGTGAGGAGCCCGGCGATGCCGGGGAGGCCGAGGATGACCGTCGGCACGGCCGTGCGCTGCACGCGGAGCTCGGGCAGGGCCGGCGAGACGAGCGTGAGGGTGCGGACGAGGTCCGGGCGGACGGCGGCGACCCGGGTGGCGACCGCACCGCCGAGGGAGTTGCCGAAGAGGTGGACGGGGCCGCGGCCGGCCGCGTCGAGATAGCGGATGACCGCGCGCGCGTGCCCGGTCACGGAGTAGTCGCCGTCGTCCGGCGGCGGGGAGTCGCCGAAGCCCGGCAGGTCGACGGCCTCGCCGTCGACGACGCCCTCGAGCCGCTCCATCAGCTCCGACCAGTTCTGCGAGGAGCCGCCGAGCCCGTGGATGTACAGCGCGGGCGGCAGGCCCGCGCGCGCGGGCGGCCGCGAACGGATCGAGAGGGTGACGCCGGGCAGTCCCACCGACCGCAGCCGCTCGCCCTCCGCGACTCTGACTGCCGCAGCCTCGGGGAGCACGCTGGTGGGCGGCACGAAGGGCAGTTCGGTCGAAGACATGGGCCAATGTTACGAGACGATCACACAGTGATTCATGTGTTCGCCGTCACAGGATTGCCCGGGCGAGCCGCGCGAGCCACGCACCGGCCGGGGTGAGGTGAAGGGTCACCGGCCGCCGGGAGCGAACGGCCCTGGTTGGCACGGCGATGGCATAGCGCCCGCTTCCGGTGTCTCCTACGCTCGTACACAGGGCACCCGTTTGTGGCCCCTGCATCCGCCAGGGATCTCCGAAGGAAGGGAGCCCACCATGGCCCATGACCCCACCGACCCGGACGTACTCGACGATCTGGAGGCGGAGGACGCCCCGGAGATCGGTGTCGAGGCCCCCGAGGGCGACGCAGCAGAGCAGCACACGGACGTCACACCGTCCCACGACGACCCGCTCACCGGTGTGGACCCGGGCCGCGCGAACGAGGCCGATCTCATCGAGCAGGCACGCGTGGTCTCCCTCGACGAGGACGACTACCGCTGACCGGAACCGGCCTCCGGCGGGCCCACCTGGCCTGTCCGCATTTCCCGGTGCGGCTTTCGCCGTCGTCCGGTACGTGAAATTCTGCGCTCGCACCGCGCACAGCACGGTTACCGAAAAGTACGATGGCCGCGCGGAGCGATCCGCATGTGGACGACATTGGGAGGCGGCGTGACAGCCATCGAGCAGACAGAGGCGGCACGCCCGCGGGGCACTCGCCTGCCGCGCCGTGCCCGCCGGAACCAGTTGCTGGGCGCCGCCCAGGAGGTATTCGTCGCGCAGGGGTACCACGCGGCCGCGATGGACGACATCGCCGAGCGTGCCGGCGTCAGCAAGCCGGTTCTCTACCAGCACTTCCCGGGCAAGCTCGACCTCTACCTGGCCCTGCTGGACCAGCACTGCGAAGCGCTGATCCAGGCGGTGCGCGGCGCGCTCGCGTCGACGACCGACAACAAGCAGCGGGTCCGGGCGACCATGGACGCGTACTTCGCGTACGTCGAGGACGACGGCGGGGCCTTCCGGCTGGTCTTCGAGTCCGACCTGACGAACGAGCCCGCGGTGCGCGAGCGCGTCGACAAGGTCACCACCCAGTGCGCCGAGGCGATCTGCGAGGTCATCGCCGAGGACACCGGCCTGCCGAGCGCCGAGTCGATGCTGCTGGCGTCGGGTCTCGGCGGACTCGCCCAGGTGGTGGCGCGGTCCTGGCTGCACAGCGACCGCAGCGTCCCGCGCGATCAGGCGGTACAGCTGCTGACCTCGCTGGCCTGGCGGGGCATCGCGGGCTTCCCGCTGCACGGGATCGACTCCCACCACTGACGCCCCCGCGCCGCATTCCCGTTCGCTGTTCGCTCCTGGCGTGCACGCCCGCAGCGTGTACGTCCCCTCACCGGGCTAATGTGTGCAGCGTACGGCGCGGAAGGTCGCGCACTTCACTGACCGTCGGAGGGACATAGCCGTGGAGGTCAAGATCGGCGTGCAGCACGCGCCCCGCGAGATCGTGCTGGAGAGCGGTCTGAACGCCGAGGAGGTCGAGCGCCTCGTCGCCGACGCGCTGGCCGGTAAGTCGCAGGTGCTGTCCCTGGAGGACGAGCGCGGCCGCAAGGTCCTGGTCCCGACGGACCGGCTGGCGTACATCGAGCTCGGTGAGCCGACCGTCCGCAAGGTCGGCTTCAGCGCGGTCTGACCACAGCAGCACGGAGGGGCCGGGTGGACGTGTGTCCACCCGGCCCCTCCGTATGTCGGCCCTCCACGTTCGGCCTCCACGTTCGGCCTCCACGTTCGGCCCACAAGTCGCCCACAGGGGAGGATTGCATTCCGCAGGTCACGGGTATGACGGGCTACGACCGTGAAGCACCGGCCGGCCGTGGGAGGGACCCCTCGTGATGCTCCTGGAAGTCCTAGGATCCGCCCTGCTCGGCCTGGCCTTGTCGTGGGCCGCGACCAGCCGCCTGTCCCACCGGCTCCCGGCCCGCCCCCTGGTGTTCTCCACGGGCGTCGCGGGAGCCCTCTTCGGCGACTTCGTCACCCACAGCGCACTCGGCCCCGGCGCGGTCCTGGTCACTCTCCTGGGCGCGGCGATCGTCTCGGCGGCATCCCTGTCCCTGCTGCTCCGCCCGGCGGGCCGCCGCCTCCGCCGACGATCGATCCCGGCGTAGCTCACCGAGACGCGCCCCAAAGGGGCGCGGGGAACTGCGCGACCAGCCACAACGCACCCGCAGCCGCGCAACTCCCGAAACCACTCCCGAGAGGGCGTTACGCGGCCAGCCCCAGCGCAGCCATCCGCTTCGTGTGCGCCTCCGTGATCCGCGAGAACATCCGCCCCACCTCGGCGAGATCGAACCCGTCGGCCACTCCCCCGACCAGCATGGTCGACAGCGCGTCCCGGTCGGCCACCACCCGCTGCGACTGCGACAGTGCCTCGCCCATCAACCGCCGTGCCCACAAGGCCAGTCGGCCGCCCACCCGGGGGTCGGCGTCGATGGCCGCCCGTACCTTCTCCACCGCGAACCCGGCATGCCCGGTGTCGTCGAGGACGGCCAGCACCAGCTCGCGCGTGTCGGAGTCGAGGCGGGCCGCGACCTCCCGGTAGAAGTCACTGGCGATCGAGTCGCCGACGTACGCCTTGACCAGGCCCTCCAGCCAGTCCGACGGCGCCGTCTGCCGGTGGAAGCCGTCGAGGGCCGCGACGAACGGCTCCATCGCCTGCGTCGCGTCCTCGCCGATCTCCGTCAGCCGGTTGCGCAGCCGCTCGAAGTGGTGGAACTCGGCCGACGCCATCTTCGCCAGCTCGGCCTTGTCCACCAGCGAGGGCGCCAGCTTGGCGTCCTCCGCGAGCCGCTCGAACGCCGCGAGCTCGCCGTACGCGAGGGCGCCGAGCAGGTCCACGACCGCGGCACGGTAGTGCGGGTCGGCGGCCGCCTGCGCCCAGTCCTGGGCAGCGACACCGGTCGGTTCGGCGGAGGCGGTCTCAGGCTTGTCAGAGCTCGTCATGAAGCGCACAATAGCCCGCCCACCGCGCCGAGGAAGCCCTGGGGAACCATCGGGGAAGTCCCGGCAGGCCATCCGATGTCTCCGCGAAGGCCCTGGTCAACCACTGTGACTACCACGACGTGACCAAATCGGCCATCACATGTGCACGATTCCGGGGTATGGTGGTAATGCGCCTGCTGGTACGCCGTCGATTCTCGACGTACCTCGACAGGCCGCACGTATGAGGATGCCCGGTCGGTGGCCCGATCGGCTCCGACCCGACAGCCCTCCCGGCTCGTACGGCACTGTGCGTACGACGACCGGAGGGACACACCCTCAGCGGTACGAGCGCTAGAGCGTCGGCAGAGGTCCCGTGCACTACGGCGTGCCCCCCACGGCCCGCACGTAAGGCAGCCGACGTCCCCCGGCACGGTCCGTCAAAGACCCCCGCGCTCGCCTCGCGCCGCGACACACAGAAGAGGCAGCACCCTGACTACGACGTTTCGTGAACTCGGAATCCTCCCCGAGACCGCCGAGGCCCTGGAAGCCGTCGGCATCGTCAATCCCTTCCCCATCCAGGAGATGACGCTCCCGGTCGCCCTGTCCGGCACCGACGTCATCGGCCAGGCCAAGACCGGCACCGGCAAGACCCTCGGCTTCGGTCTGCCGCTCCTGGAGCGCGTCACCGTCCCCGCCGACGTGGAGGCCGGCCGCGCCGCCCCCGAGGCCCTCACCGAGGCGCCGCAGGCGCTCGTCGTCGTCCCCACGCGCGAGCTCTGCACCCAGGTCACCAACGACCTGCTGACGGCCGGCAAGGTCCGCAACGTACGCGTCCTCGCCATCTACGGCGGTCGTGCCTACGAGCCGCAGGTCGAGGCCCTGAAGAAGGGCGTCGACGTGGTCGTCGGCACCCCGGGCCGGCTGCTCGACCTCGCGGGCCAGAAGAAGCTCAACCTCAAGCACATCAAGTCGCTCGTCCTCGACGAGGCCGACGAGATGCTCGACCTGGGCTTCCTGCCCGACGTCGAGAAGATCATCGACATGCTTCCGGCCAAGCGCCAGACCATGCTGTTCTCGGCCACCATGCCGGGCGCGGTCATCGGCCTCGCGCGCCGGTACATGAGCCAGCCCACCCACATCCGCGCCACCGCGCCGGACGACGAGGGCGCGACCGTCGCGAACATCGCGCAGTTCGTCTACCGCGCGCACTCCATGGACAAGCCGGAGATGATCTCGCGCATACTGCAGGCCGACGGCCGCGGGCTCGCGATGATCTTCTGCCGCACCAAGCGCACCGCCGCCGACATCGCCGAGCAGCTGCAGCGCCGCGGTTTCGCCTCCGGCGCCGTCCACGGCGACCTCGGCCAGGGCGCCCGCGAGCAGGCGCTGCGCGCGTTCCGCAACGGCAAGGTGGACGTCCTCGTCTGCACCGACGTCGCCGCGCGCGGCATCGACGTCGAGGGTGTCACCCACGTCATCAACTACCAGTCCCCCGAGGACGAGAAGACCTACCTGCACCGGGTCGGCCGTACCGGCCGCGCGGGTGCGTCGGGTACGGCGATCACGTTCGTCGACTGGGACGACATCCCGCGCTGGCAGCTGATCAACAAGGCGCTGGAACTGAAGTTCCACGACCCGGTGGAGACGTACTCCACGTCCCCGCACTTCTTCGAGGACCTCAAGATCCCCGCGGGCACCAAGGGTGTCCTGCCGCGCTCGGAGCGCACCCGCGCCGGGCTCGACGCGGAGGAGCTGGAGGACCTGGGCGAGACCGGCGGCCGCGGTGGCCGCGGTCGCGGTGGCCGGGGCGGTCGCCCCGAGTCCCGCGCCGACTCCCGCACCGAGGCCCGCTCCGAGGAGCGCGAGCGTCCGGCCCGCACCCCGCGCCGCCGCCGTCGCACGCGTGGCGGATCGGCCCTGGAGCAGGCCTCCGGTACGACGTCCTCGGCGCCCGCCGCCGAGTCCGCGTCGCCCGCCGCCTCCGACGACGCCCTCGCGGCGTCGGAGCCGTCGGCCACCCGCACTCCGCGCCGCCGTCGTCGCACCCGCAACGGTGCGCCGCAGGAGGCGGTGGCGGCCGCCGCTCCGGTGACCGTGACGCCGGAGGCCGTCGTCGAGACGGTCGAGGCCGTGGTCGAACCGGCCGCGCCGGAGCAGCCGCGCCGCCGCCGCACCCGCAGGTCCGCGGAGACGGCGCCGGTGGCGGAGGCGACGACGCCGGTGGCCGAGGCACCGGCCGCCGAAGAGGCGCCGGCAGCCCCCGTACGCCGCCGCACCCGCAAGGCGGCCGAGGCTCCGGAGGCAGCCGCCCCCGCGGCGGCCGTCGAGGCGGTCGAAGCAGTGGCCGAGCCGAAGCCGCGCCGCACCCGGAAGACGGCAGCCGCCGCCGAAGCCGCGGTGGACACCGCCGAAGCCGTCGAGGCCAAGCCCCGCCGCACCCGCAAGACGGCCGCAGCCGCCGCCGACACGGAGACGACCGAGGCAGCCACCGAGGCCAAGCCCCGCCGCACCCGGAAGACGGCAGCCGCCGCCGAGACCGCGGTGGACACCGCCGAGACCGTCGAGGCCAAGCCGCGCCGGACCCGGAAGACGGCCGCCACTGCCGAGGCAGCGGTGGACACCGCCGAAGGCACGGAGGCGAAGCCCCGCCGCACCCGCAAGGCGACCGCAGCCGCCGCCGACACGGAGACGACCGAGGCAGCCACCGAGGCCAAGCCCCGCCGCACCCGGAAGACGGCAGCCGCCGCCGAGACCGCGGTGGACACCGCCGAAGCCGTCGAGGCCAAGCCCCGCCGCACCCGCAAGACGGCCGCACCCGCCGCCGACACGGAGACGGTCGAGGCGGTCGCCGAGGTCAAGCCCCGCCGGACCCGGAAGACGGCAGCCGCCGCTCCCGAGGAGACCGCCGAGGCCGCGCCCAAGCCGCGCCGCACCCGGAAGGCGGCCGAGGCGGCCGTCGACACCGCCGAAGGCACCGAGGCCAAGCCCCGCCGGACCCGCAAGACGGCGGCAGCCGCCGTCACCGCGGAGATCCCGGCGCAGGCCACCGAGGAGCCGGCGGCCAAGCCGAGGCGACGCACGACCCGCAAGGTCACCGAGGCCGCCGAGACGGCCGGATCCGCCGAGGCGGCCGACGCGGAGGCGAAGCCGAAGGCCCGCCGGACCCGGAAGGCGACCGCCGCGGCCCCCGAGGCCTGAGCCGGCCTGAGTCCGTCACGACGGCCCGGACCACCCCGTGTGGTCCGGGCCGTCGGCGTTTCCGCAACACCCGCCGCACCCACCGCCCTCCCCGTCAGCCCATCGCACCGCACCCAACGCACCCCCCCTTCGGCCCATCCCGCCCTCCCCACCTCCCACGACCCGAGTCGCCGCCCGCCCCGCGGCGTTCGGCGCGTACCGGTGCCGGGATTCACCCACCGGCTCCCGGTCGGTCACCCCGCTCCGGATACCCTCTCCCCCATGAGCAGGCCTCGTACCTTCGTCCCGCCCGCCGGTGCCCGCGCGTATGCGCTCGCCACCGACCGGGGTGAGTTCGCCGTCGTCGACGCGCCCGTGGCCGCCGGCGTCGAGCCGAGGGGGGTCGCGCTGTTGCTGCCCGGGTTCACCGGCAGCAAGGAGGACTTCAACCGGCTGCACGAACCACTGGGCCGGCGCGGTTACCGGACGGTCGCCGTGGACGGGCGCGGGCAGTTCGAGTCGGACGGGCCCGCGGACGACGAATCGGCATACGCCCAGGACGAGTTGGCGCGGGACGTGCTCGCTCAGGCGGCGGCGGTCGGTGCGGGACGGCCGGTGCATCTGCTGGGGCACTCCTTCGGCGGTCAGGTCGCGCGTGCCGCCGTGCTCCTCGACCGCACGGCGTTCCGCTCGCTGACCCTGATGTCCTCGGGCCCGGCACAGATCTCCTCCTCCCAGCAGGAGCGCGTGAAGCTGCTGCGGGACGCGCTCGCCGTGATGTCGATGGCCGAGGTGTGGGACGCCATGCAGGCCATGGAGGCACCGGAGGAGCTGGAGGAACCGGACGCGCCGGCGGAGGGCCTGGAGGACGGCGAGGATCTTCGGCGCCGCTGGCTGGGCAACAAGCCGGCCCAACTCATCGCCGCAGGGCGCCAGTTGTGCATCGAGCCGGACCGCGTCGCGGAACTCGCCGCCGTACCGCTGCCGTTCCACGTCCTGTCGGGCGCCCGGGACGACACCTGGCCGGTCCCGCTGCTGGACGAGATGGCGCTGCGACTGCACGCACACCGGACGGTCGTCGAGGGGGCGGAGCACTCGCCCAACACGGACCGGCCCGCCCCCACCGCCGAGGCGATAGCCGCCTTCTGGGACAGCACCCAGGGCCAGGCCCGGAACCAGGGCTAGTACTGCGTCTGGAGGTGTTCCCAGAAGCCGTCCCGCAGGGCGCGGCGCAGGTCGGCCTGGCCGCGCAGGGAGTACTGGAGCATCCCCTCGGCCTCGACGAGGAGGTCCTGGTCGACGGAGCCCGGCAGGTAGGGGTGGCCGGGCAGCAGCTCGACGAGCGCCTCGCGCCCCCGCGAGGACAGCCACTTCGCGGCGATCTGCGCACCGACGAAACGGACGTCCTCGCGGGTGGGTCTGGTGGTGCCGGCCTCGTAGGCGGGGGCGGTGCGTCTGGAGACGTACGGCTTGAAGAACTCGAGGTCGAGGGTGCGCTGACTGTCGACCTCCCAGAGCAGCGGCTCGGCCTGGTTGCGGCCCTCGGGGGCCTCGATGCCCCACAGGTGGACGCGGGCGCCGTACCCCTGGGCGGCCTCGACCGCGGAGACCAGGTCCTCGTCGCCGCCGAGCAGGGCCGCGTCGCTGATGGCACGGTGCCGGGCGAGTGACTCCAGGTCGGTGCGGATCAGGGAGTCGACGCCCTTCTGCTGGTTGTTGGCGTTGAGGTTGCCGAGGCGGACCTTGACGTCGGGCAGTTCGGCGATGGTCTGCTGCTCGGCGGTGTGGATACGGCGGCGGGCACCGTCGTACCAGTAGACGCGGAGCAGCCGGCTGTCGGCGAAGATCTGGCGCGCCTTGTCGATGAGCGCCTCGATCAGTCCTTCGGCGTCGAGGTCGAAGGCGCGGCGGTCCTCCGTCCCGGCGACGAGCCGGCCCGTGGCCGCGTAGAGGTAGCCCGCGTCCACGAAGATGGCGTGCGTCGAGGGCGTCTTGGCCACTTCGGCGAGCATGCGGGTGAGCAGCTCGTTCGTCCGGTCGATACGGGCCTGGAGGGGGGCGAGGTCGTCGTTCATCGCCTCCATTGTCCCGGCGGTCACGCTGCGAACACAACCGGTCCCGGTCAGTCTCCTTGAGACTCGTACCGGTCGGTAATTAGACGTTCGAAAAATTTCTTTAGCGTAGGGAATGTTTGTAACACGCAAGCCGTTGACTCCTACGGAACACGACGACGAAGGGAGAGGCCATGCGCTTCGAAATCATGCGACTCGACGAGGTCAACGGAACCACCGTGGACAGCACTGTCGTGGACGCCGCCTCCGTCAGCAGGATCGTGCAGCAGGCCGCGGCCGTGGGGCAGCGCCTGTGGATCCGACCGGCCGAGAACCAGGCCTCGTGACGAGGCTTCGCACACGACGACGCGACACGAGAGACGAACGACAGCAACACCGACGACACTGACGACACGCGGAGCACCGCACAGTCTTCAGAACCCCCGTACGGCACCGATGCCGTGCGGGGGTTCTGCGTTCGCGGCCCGGCCCTGCGTCCCCGCCCGCTGCACGTCCTTGCGCCCGCGCCCGCTACGCGCCCTTGATCACCTGGGTGACGCCGTTGATGATCTGCTGCACGGCGATCGCGGAGAGCATCATGCCCGCGAGCCGCGTCACCAGGACCACGCCGCCGTCCTTGATGAGCCGGATGATCAGCAGGGAGTAGCGCATCACCAGCCACAGCACGACATGGATGGCGAGGATCGCGGTCCACACGGACACCTGCATGGCCGCGCTGTCGGCCTTCTGCACGGCGAGGATGACCGAGACGATCGCACCGGGACCCGCCAGCAGCGGCATGCCCAGCGGCACCAGCGCCACGTTGACGTCCTTGGTCTGCTTCGGCTCGTCGTTCTTGCCGGTCAGCAGGTCCAGGGCGATGAGCAGGAGCAGCAGCCCGCCCGCGATCATCAGCGCGGGCACGGAGACGTGCAGGTAGTCCAGGATCTGGTGCCCCAGCAGCCCGAAGACCGTGATCACACCGCCCGCCACGCACACGGCCTGGAAGGCCATCCGCCGCTGCACCTTGCCGGGCCGGCCGGCGGTGAGGGCGAGGAAGATCGGGGTGATCCCGGGGGGATCCATGATGACGAACAGGGTCAGGAAGAGGGAGCCGAAGACGGCGAGATCGAACATGGTGGTGCCACAGGCCTTGCTGGAGTGGGGGATTCGGGCGTGCGAGGGCGGAGCCTCAGGCCCCGCCGGTCCCCGGCACCGGGAAGGCACCCGTGGCCCGGCGCGTGATCTCGCCGTACACCTCGGGGTCGGTGGTGTACTCGCCAAGCGTCACCGTCTTGCGGCTGCCGTGGTAGTCGGACGACCCCGTGACCAGCAGCCCCAGTTCCCCGGCGAGTCCGCGCAGCCGTGCGCGCGTGTCCTCGTCGTGGTCCATGTGGTCGACCTCGATGCCGTCGAGGCCGGCCGCGGCCAGCTCGGCGATCGCCGACTCGGGCACCGTACGCCCGCGCTTGGCGGCCGCGGGGTGCGCGAACACGCACACTCCGCCGGCGCCCTTGACCAGCCGGATCGCCTCGAAGGGGTCGGTCTCGTGCTTCTCCACGAAGGCCCGGCCGCCGTCGGCCAGCCACTCCTCGGTGAAGGCGTCGCTCACGGTCGGTACGACGCCGAGCTCGACGAGCGCGGAGGCGACATGCGGCCGCCCGACCGAACCGTCCCCGGCGATCCGCTTCACCTGCTCCCAGGTGACCGGCACCCCCAGCCCGTTCAGCTTGGCGATCATGCCCTGGGCGCGCGGCACCCGGTCGTCCCGGACCAGCTCGCGCTCGGCGAGCAGACCGGGCTCCTCGGGGTCGAAGAGGTAGGCCAGCATGTGCATGGAGACGCCGTCGATCCGGCAGGACAGCTCGGCCCCGGTGACCAGGGTGAGCCCCTCGGGCAGCGCGGCGATCGCCTCGGCGTAGCCGCGGGTCGTGTCGTGGTCGGTCAGCGCGACGACGTCCAGCCCGGCAGCGGCGGCGTTGCGCACCAGCTCGGCCGGGGTGTCCGTACCGTCGGACGCGGTGGAGTGGCAGTGCAGATCGACACGCACGACACGGACTCCAACGGGACGGGACGGAAGGGACGCGTCAAGGATAACGGCCGCCAGAGGGTGCCCCTGTCACACGCGAAAGCCGGGGGCGCCCCATACAGCCAACGCACAGGACAACGCGCCCCGTCAGGGGCGCGGGGCTGTTTCGACATGCGGCTCCGCCGCGTGGGCGCGACCAGTCACGACGGCGCCGCAGCCGCCACGTACGGCACGCCCCCTACGGCTCCAGCAAGCGCGGCGACAACGCCCCGCACGGCACCAGATCCAGCTCCGCCCCCGCATCCCGCAGATCCGTCAGCACCAGCTCGTCGTACATCAGCAGCCCCGTCTGCTCGGGCCACACCACGATCCAGAGCCACAGCCCCCGCGCCTCGCCGGCGAAGACGGCCCGGTCGTCCGGCGCCCCGGAGACATGCCAGAGCGGCGTCGGCCGGCCCGCGGCCAGCACCTTCGCCTGCGGTGGCTTCTCCACGTTCATCGAGGGCCCGGGATCCGGCCCGTCGATCCCCGCGTACCGGGCCCCGAGGCCGACGCCCAGCTCCTCGGCGACCAGGATCATCTCCCCTATGCCGCCGAGCGGCGCGGGTCCGGAGCAGGCGACGGCGGTCGCGCGCCCCCCGCTGCGGTCGTCACCGGCGCACGCCACACCCGTGAACAGCCAGCCGACCGGCAGCGGCCAGGGCATCCACACCGGAACCTGGGTGCGGTGCACCACCACACCGAGGGCCTCGACGCTGGGTGGGATCACGGGCTGTACCGGATGCACGGTCCCGTGCACATCGCACTGCCAGGTGTCGGCGAAGAGTCCGGGAGCCCTGACCCGGCCACCACACTTCGGGCAACTGGGTTCGCCCCTCATAGGGCCCCACGGTCCTACCCGGAATCGCCCACGTCAAGGACGATCACCCGTCCGGGCGGACCGGTTCACCAGGGAGAACTAGATGCATCTTGCATTAATTAGCCGACCTAACTTACTATGTGCATACGCCAACTAAATCCGTCTGAGCGGAGGAATCGCATGGACGACCCCTTCGACGCGGGAGCGGGCAGCATCCTGCGGCAGCCGAAGGCCGTGTGGGCGACCGCCGGCGCATCCGTCGTCGCCTTCATGGGCATCGGACTCGTCGACCCGATCCTGCCCTCCATAGCCAAGGGCCTGGACGCCACGGCCGGCCAGGTCTCCCTGCTCTTCACCTCGTACTTCCTGATCACCGCCGTGGCGATGCTGTTCACCGGCTTCGTCTCCAGCCGCATCGGCGGCCGCCGGACGCTGCTGCTGGGCCTCGCGTTCGTCGTGGTCTTCGCCGGACTCGCCGGCACCTCGGACACGGTCGGCCAACTGGTCGGCTTCCGGGCCGGCTGGGGCCTCGGCAACGCCCTCTTCGTGTCCACCGCCCTCGCCGTCATCGTCGGCGCGGCGGCCGGCGGCAGCGCCGCGGCGATCCTGCTCTACGAGTCCGCGCTCGGCCTCGGCATGGCATGCGGCCCGCTGCTGGGCGCGGTGCTCGGCAACATCAGCTGGCGCTACCCGTTCTTCGGCACCGCCACCCTGATGGCGGTCGGCTTCCTGTGCATCACGGCGTTCCTGAAGGAGCAGCCGAAGCCCACCCGCAAGACGTCGGTCCTGGACCCGATCCGGGCGCTGGGCCACGGCGGCCTCGCCTCCGCGGCCGCCTCCGCCTTCTTCTACAACTACACGTTCTTCACGGTGCTGGCCTTCACCCCGTTCGTGCTGGACATGACCCCGTACCGCTCGGGCGCCGTGTTCTTCGCCTGGGGCGTGCTGCTCGCGCTCTTCTCGGTGGTGGTCGCCCCGCGCATGCAGCGGCGGTTCGGCTCCCTGAAGGTGCTCGGCGGCTCGCTCGTGCTGCTCGCCGCCGACGTCCTCGTCCTCGGCTACGGCAGCCACACCACCGCCGTCGTCTGCACGATCCTGTCCGGCGCGTTCATCGGCGTGAACAACACCGTCTACACCGAACTCGCCCTCGGCGTGTCGGACGCGCCGCGCCCGGTGGCGAGCGCGGGCTACAACTTCGTCCGCTGGTTCGCCGCGGCGGCCGCTCCCTACTTCGCCCCGAAGATCGAGGAGTGGAGCGACATCCACATCCCGTTCGTGGTGGCGGCGGTCACCGCGGTCCTGGGCGCGGTGGTCGTGCTCGTACGGCGGAACGCGCTCACACACGACGCCGAGGAACTGGAGCCCCGGCACGCCACCGAGGACGGCGTCACGGTCTTTGCCAACTGACTCCCGCCGGGCGGCGCTTGGTGAGCTTGCTCACCCCGCCCGCGCGGTCCGGCTCAGTCCAGCGGGGCGGATTTCCGGTGCGGGTCCCGGAGGTCCGTCCCGTTCGCGAGCCAGCGCTCCTGGAGGGCCCCGGCACCGTGCACGCGCTTCCAGGCGGCCTCGTTCGGCGTCATCGGCAGCAGCGGCAGGAACCGTACGGGGTCGAGGGGCTCGTCCAGCTCCAGATCCTCGACGAGACCGCCCGGCTCGCCGACCAGGACGGAGCTGAAGGGCGCCCCCGGCCACAGCGGGTCGCCGACGTCCAGCGACGTGCCCGGCGCCACGACCAGGCCTTCCACCTGCGGGGACGCGGCGAGTACGGCGAGCGCGCGAAGCACCTTGTCGGTCTCGGCGAGCCCGGCCCGGACCGACAGGACCAGCTCGGCCCGCGGTCCCTTGACGGGGTCCGCGACCATCGCGGTGGGGTCGGTCATGGGGTGCGCGGACATGCCGAGCGTGGCGTAGCGGACGACGTTCTCGCCCTGGAGGTCCTCGTGGAAACGGAGCACCTCGATGCGGTCCGTGCCGAGGAAGGTGACCGCCGCGCGCGCGTCCGGTTCGCCCAGCGTGGTGGTCAACCGGGCCTCTACCAGAGGAAGAACTTCAGCCATGTCGTGAGCATAGAACTCGTCAGTACCGGGCAAAGCGGCGCCTTGACACTGGGGGCTGCTGCTACTCTGGCCGCGGCGGTTCGGGGCAGCACGCAGCACGTCGCGACCAGACCCCGACGCCGACAGGACTCCCTTACGAGGGACCGGCTGGAGGAGGTGGGGCTGTCATGGATCGAAGTCACCCGTGCAGTACCACTCGCTCTTCCGGCCTCTGATTTCTTCTCTGGCTGGCTGCCGCCTTCTCGTGCGCGTTGTCGTTCGGAAGAGCACTTCGTTTCGCTTGCCTGATCCCTATGACCGGTCCGTTCCGGATCTGTCTGGATCCGTTCGTCTGATCTGAACCAGTAGCGAAGTCGCCACCGCAACGGTGCGGTGCTCCCCGCTTTGTGGACGTGCCAAACATCCGCAGTCAGGACGTCCTCATTCCGGGTAGTTCCACCCGTTCGCACGCGATCTTCCGCTGCCTGTCGCGAAGGAGCCTGCCCATGTCGATGATCCGCGACCTCCGTGCCGTGGTCCGCCCTTCCCGCCCCTCGCTGCGCAAGAGCCTGCGCCCGGACAACGGCGCGTACGACACCACCCGCGACCCCGGTACGCCGTCGGCCGTCGTCGACTGCGCCGTCTACCGCGACGGCGCCCGCGTCGAGACCGGCAAGCCGCTCACCCCGCACGAGGCGATGCGGCTGGTGCGCCGTGACGGCGGGTTCGTGTGGATCGGCCTGCACGAGCCGACCGAGGCCGAATTCGCCGGTATCGCCGGCGAGTTCGGGCTCCACCCGCTGGCCGTCGAGGACGCCGTCCAGGCCCACCAGCGCCCGAAGCTGGAGCGGTACGACGACTCCCTCTTCACCGTCTTCAAGACCATCCACTACGTCGAGCACGACCAGCTCACCGCCAACAGCGAGGTCGTGGAGACCGGTGAGGTCATGTGCTTCACCGGCCGGGACTTCTTCATCACCGTCCGGCACGGCGGGCAGGGCTCGCTGCGGGCGCTGCGGCACCGGCTCCAGGACGACCCCGAGCTGCTCGCCAAGGGCCCCTCGGCCGTGCTGCACGCCATCGCCGACCACGTCGTCGACGGCTATGTCGCGGTCGCCGACGCCGTCCAGGACGACATCGACGAGGTGGAGACCGAGGTCTTCACGCCGGGCCGCAGGGGCGGCGTCTCCCGAGGCGTCGACTCGGCGCGTATCTACCAACTCAAGCGCGAGGTACTGGAGTTCAAGCGCGCCGTCTCACCCCTGCTGCGCCCCATGCAGCTGCTGAGCGAGCGGCCGATGCGGCTGGTCGACCCGGACATCCAGAAGTACTTCCGGGACGTCGCCGACCACCTCGCCCGCGTCCAGGAGCAGGTCGTCGGCTTCGACGAACTCCTCAACTCGATCCTCCAGGCCAACCTCGCGCAGGCGTCCGTCGCGCAGAACGAGGACATGCGGAAGATCACGGCCTGGGCCGCGATCATCGCCGTACCGACGATGGTGTGCGGTGTGTACGGCATGAACTTCAAGTACATGCCCGAGCTGCACTGGAAGTACGGCTACCCGGTGATCATGGGCATCACGGTCTGCATCTGCCTCGGCATCCACCGCACGCTGAAGCGCAACGGCTGGCTCTGAGCGGCCCTGGATAGGCTGGCGCCATGACTAGCGAGCTGCTCGACCAGGCCCTCGTCGAGGAGGCCACGAAGAAGTCCGGCCTCATCTGGGTGCGGGGCGCGGGAGCGGCGGCCGCGCGTGCGGTGTGGCACGCGTGGGCCGACGGGGGCGTGTGCCTGGTCGGCGACGGGGCCGAGCAGCCGCTGGGTGAGCTGGCCGACGGGGGGTCGGCGGAGGTGACCGTGCGCAGCAAGGACAAGGGCGGCCGGCTGGTCACCTGGACGGCGACGGTCACGGAACTCCCCGCCGGCACCCCGGAGTGGGACACGGCGGTCGCGGAACTGAAGGGCAAGCGCCTCAACGCCCCCGACGGCGAGGCGATGACCGGCCGCTGGGCGAGGGAGTGCAGGGTGCTGCGCCTGACCCCGACGGGAGCGGTGCAGCCGTTGCCGGAGGGGAGCCTGGCGGAGGCCCCGGTCCCGTCCCCGGCAACGACCCGGCGCCCGGCTCCGGCCGCCCTGCCGCGCTTGCTTTCGAGACGCCGGAAGCACAAGTAGCGGACACCTGAGCCAGGTTCGGCAGCGCCGGACAGGTCCGTGGTGGCCGATCACCGTTGCGGCGGAGCACCGTCGCGTCGGGAATCGGGGGTGGCCGCCGCGGACTGCCCCGTCGTTCTCATGGACCCGCCGCAACGGCGCCCGGCCCCCGCGGCGTCGGCCGGCGGTGCCGAACCCCCCGGAGCCCCTGCGCGGCCGCCCCCTACGACGCGGGCAGCTGCTTCCCGTAGTCGACCGTGTCGCCCTTCTCCGGTTCGGCGACGCTGAAGTCCTTGCCCCAGTCGGAGAACGTGAGGGTGCCGGCGCCGCCGCCGCGTTCCAGGCGGAGGGGGTACGGCTTGCCCTCCAGGGAGACGTCCAGGGTGCCGCCGGAGCCCTTGTCGCCGGCGATGCGGATCGTGCGGGTACCGGACTGCTCGTGGTGACCGTCCGTGGAGAGCGAGCCGTGCAGGGTCAGCAGGCCCGAGAGGAGGAGGTCCTTGTCCGTGAAACCGCTGAACTTCTTGTACGCGGGGTCCGTCCGCGGCACCTTGACGTACTTGCCGTCGAGCTTGGTCGCGGCGGTCGTGTCGCTGCCGTCGGCGTGGTTCCAGAAGCCCGAGTCGGCCTGCAGATACAGCGTGTCGCCGACCCGCAGCAGCTGGAAGGTCGACCCCTTCGACGTGACCGACCCGGTCCCGCCGTCCTTGTTCAGGCGCATGTCCAGCTCGTACGTACGCCCGCTCGTGACCACCGTCCCCGCCATCCGCACCGTCGCCACCGACGAGGCCGCCGCCCGCGTCTTCGACTGGATCACGGCCGGCGACAGCTTGCCCACCCCGTTCGTGCCCGCGTCCGGATCCCCGCTGCACCCGGTGAGGACGGCCAGTGCGCACACGGCGGTGACCAGTGCGGCGTGGCGAGTACGGCCCGGAGCAATCGCGGTCACAGACAGGGCCACCTTTCTGAGGGGTCCGGCACGGCGTACCGCAGCGTACCGGTGCCCCACCCGACCGGCGGAGCCAGTCCGTCCGGACCGCCCACCAGGGCATATCCGATCGGTACGGGCTAGCCTGAAGCCCACCGAGCGGGCAAAAGGGACTGAAAACAACGCAAGCAGCACTTCGGCAGGCAAAGGAAGCAACCCCATGGCAGCCGGCGCTCCCCGCATCTTCGTCTCGCACCTCGCCGGTGTCCCCGTCTTCGATCCCAACGGCGACCAGGTGGGCCGTGTCCGGGACCTCGTCGTCATGCTGCGCGTCGGCCGCAAGCCCCCGCGGCTGCTCGGTCTGGTCGTCGAACTGTCCACCCGGCGCCGCATCTTCCTGCCCATGACCCGGGTGACCGGCGTCGAGTCCGGCCAGGTCATCACCACCGGCGTGCTGAACGTCCGCCGCTTCGAGCAGCGCCCCACCGAACGCCTGGTCTTCGGCGAGCTCCTCGACCGCCGCGTCGAGCTGGTCGAGACGGGCGAGGAGGTCACCGTCCTCGACCTGGCCGTGCAGCAGCTCCCGGCCCGCCGGGACTGGGAGGTCGACCGGATCTTCGTCCGGAAGGGCAGGAAGGCGGCCTTCCGGCGGGCCAGGGGCGAGACGCTCACCGTCGAGTGGTCCCAGGTCACCGGGTTCTCCCTGGAGGAGCACGGCCAGGGCGCCGAGAGCCTGCTCGCCACCTTCGAGCAGCTGCGCCCCGCCGACCTCGCCAACGTGCTGCACCATCTCTCCGCCAAGCGCCGCGCCGAGGTGGCCGCGGCCCTCGACGACGACCGCCTGGCCGACGTCCTCGAGGAACTCCCCGAGGACGACCAGATCGAGATCCTCGGCAAGCTGAAGGAGGAGCGGGCGGCGGACATCCTGGAGGCCATGGATCCGGACGACGCGGCCGACCTGCTCGCCGAACTCCCCGAACAGGACAAGGAACGGCTGCTGAGCCTGATGCAGCCGGCGGACGCGGCCGAGATGCGGCGCCTGATGTCGTACGAGGAGCACACGGCGGGCGGTCTGATGACCACCGAGCCGATCGTCCTGCGCCCGGACGCCACCGTCGCCGACGCCCTCGCCCGGGTCCGCAACGCCGACCTCTCCCCGGCCCTCGCCGCCCAGGTCTACGTCTGCCGACCGCCCGACGAGACCCCGACCGGCAAGTACCTGGGCACCGTGCACTTCCAGCGGCTGCTGCGCGATCCCCCGTACACCCTGGTCAGTTCGCTGGTGGCCGACGACGACCTGCAGCCCCTGGACCCCGACGCCACGCTTCCGGTCATCGCCGGGTTCTTCGCCACGTACGACATGGTCGCGGCGCCCGTGGTGGACGAGGCGGGGTCGCTCCTCGGCGCGGTGACCGTGGACGACGTACTCGACCACATGCTGCCGGAGGACTGGCGGGAGACCGAGTTCCACCTGGACGAGGAAGGGGAGCCGGCGGAGGGGAAGGCGGCGGACGGGAAGGCAGCGGAGAAGGGGGCGGGGATCCATGGCGGCTGAGCGGGAGGGCGCCCGGGAGCGGACGCCGGCCGGCGCCACCGCCGCGGGCCGGTCACGCCCCCGCCTGGACCAGCCGCGCCCGCCGCGGCGCAGGCTGCTGCCCGAGTGGGACCCGGAGGCCTTCGGACGGCTCTCCGAACGCATCGCGCGGTTCCTGGGCACCGGGCGGTTCATCGTCTGGATGACGTTCGTGATCATCCTCTGGGTGATCTGGAACATCTCGGTGCCCGGCGGGCTGCGGTTCGACGAGTACCCGTTCATCTTCCTGACCCTGGCCCTGTCCCTGCAGGCGTCCTACGCGGCCCCGCTGATCCTGCTCGCGCAGAACAGGCAGGACGACCGGGACCGGGTCAACCTCGAACAGGACCGCAAGCAGAACGAGCGGTCCATCGCCGACACCGAGTACCTGACCCGGGAGATCGCCGCGCTGCGCATGGGCCTGGGCGAGGTCGCGACCCGGGACTGGATCCGCTCCGAGCTCCAGGACCTGCTCAGGGAGATGGCGGACGAGCGACGGGACGGACAGGTCGTATTCCCGGCAGAACGGTCGGCACGGCGTGACGTAGACGACCGCTGAGGGGCGTTATAGGGGCACTGTGCCTCGCCGTACCATCGTCTGTATGGCTAGCGAAGACGCGGTGCGCGAGGCACTGGCGACGGTGAACGACCCCGAGATCAACCGACCCATCACCGAACTGGGGATGGTCAAATCGGTGGCGATCGGGGAGGACGGCGCGGTCGCGGTCACCGTGTACCTGACGGTCTCCGGCTGCCCCATGCGGGACACGATCACCCAGCGGGTCACCGACGCGGTCTCCCGCGTCGAGGGCGTCACGCGGGTCGACGTCACGCTGGACGTGATGAGCGACGAGCAGCGCAAGGAGCTGGCCACCGCCCTGCGCGGCGGCCAGGCCGAGCGCGAGGTCCCCTTCGCCAAGCCCGGCAACCTCACCCGCGTCTACGCGGTCGCCTCCGGCAAGGGCGGCGTCGGCAAGTCGTCGGTCACGGTCAACCTCGCCGCCGCGATGGCCGCCGACGGCCTCAAGGTGGGCGTGGTCGACGCGGACATCTACGGTCACTCCGTCCCGCGCATGCTCGGCGCGGACGGCAGCCCGACCCAGGTCGAGAACATGATCATGCCGCCGTCGGCGAACGGCGTGAAGGTCATCTCCATCGGCATGTTCACCCCGGGCAACACCCCGGTGGTCTGGCGCGGCCCGATGCTGCACCGCGCCCTCCAGCAGTTCCTCGCGGACGTCTACTGGGGCGACCTGGACGTCCTCCTCCTCGACCTCCCGCCCGGCACCGGTGACATCGCCATCTCGGTCGCCCAGCTGGTCCCGAACGCGGAGATCCTGGTCGTCACGACGCCTCAGCAGGCGGCGGCGGAGGTCGCGGAGCGGGCCGGTTCCATCGCGGTCCAGACCCACCAGAAGATCGTCGGCGTCGTCGAGAACATGTCCGGCCTGCCCTGCCCGCACTGCGGCGAGATGGTCGACATCTTCGGCACGGGCGGCGGCCAGCTGGTCGCCGACGGCCTGACCCGTACGACGGGCGCGACCGTCCCGGTCCTCGGCAACATCCCCATCGACGTCCGCCTCCGCGAGGGCGGCGACGAGGGCAAGCCGGTCGTCCTGACCGACCCGGACAGCCCGGCGGGCGCGGCGCTGCGGGGCATCGCGGGGAAGCTGGGCGGACGGCAGCGGGGCCTGTCGGGCCTCTCGCTGGGGATCACCCCGAAGAACAAGTTCTAGAACCACTACGACGAAGGGGGCGCTGTCCGTGACGGGCAGCGCCCCCTTCGTCGTATGCCTCCGTTGTCGCGTCGGTCGCGGTCAGCCGTCGCGTTCGCGCTCGCTGCCTGGGCACAGGTCCTGTGTGAGGCACAGCATGAGTACCTGGAAGGAGCCTCCTGCGGGCTCCCCGCCCTGCTCGCCCTCGGCGTGCGGCAGGAACCTCCATTGCGAGGCCTTGATGTGCCGTGTCCCAGCCGCCTTCTCCACATGAGCGTGCAGCGTCCGGGCTCCGGGATCGTTCGTCTCCACCAGAACCTCGTCCGCGGCAAGCGGGAAGTGATCGTGCAGCAGGCACAACCCGAAACGGTTCAAGTTGCCGTGCTTGACCAGCACCCCCACCAGATCCCGGACGAACTCCGCGTCCCGGGGGCCCAGCGCCTCGGCTTCCGCGAAGCGGGGAAGTGATGTTCTCGGAGCGGAAACGTTTAGGTCGGCCATAATCCCTCCGTCGAACGGTTGACGGCGATTGACGGTCATCGGATTCCATTATCAGCCACTGACTGCTTTCCTTCAATTCCGCGGACTGGGGCGAAGGAGTGGCCGCATCACCCTCCGCCGTGTGTCTGTGCATGACACTTAGGGCGCCTTCACTAAATTCGCCGGGGAGGAGGTGCCGACTCTATGACGGGTGTTCGGCGGTGGTGGCGGCTGTTGTCGCTGGTGGTCCTGGCGGTGATGTGGTGGGGATGCGCTCCCGCGGAGGCACGGCAGAACAGCCGTGATACCTGCCAAGAGGATCAGCTCGATTCCAGCAGGGTGGACGCCACGATCCGCTTCCGCCAGCACGGCAAGACTTACGTCCAGGTCTTTTCGGACATGACGATCGAGGTGCCTGCGCGGGCATGGGGGATGGCAAGCCAGCTGACATTCAGCGAGAAATCGAAAGAATACCAGACGGCCATGCACTGCCTGCTGCGCGGAGGAGACAACGAACTTCGCAACACCGAATGGCGCGACCATAATCCAGTCGCCACCGCCAAGGGCGACAAAGTCACGGTGAAATACAACTCGTTCACCTGGATCAACAAGTACCAGGCCTATCGCCTCGGCCCCTGGGTGATCACGGGAGGCAAGAAAAACAAAGAGGAATGGAAGGTGACCCTCCGGCCGTCGACACTGACACAAGCCCGCTGGAGGATCACGGCTGATCTGGGCGGCCTCAAATTCAAATACCATGGGCCGGCGTCGTCTGCCGACGCGACCACGGTGGTGTGGACCGAGCAGCAGCCCGAAGCTCTCTGTCCCGAGCACCCCTGCATCGAGGCCGATCTGCCGAGGCAACGGTCCTTGACGCTGAGCTGGGACGAGTCATCGCTGAAATCGGCGGGCATCGCCACGTGGTGGGTGCTCGCCTCCGGTGCGCTCGCGCTGGCCGCGCTCCGCGCCCAGCGCCGGTCCGTGCCCGCCGCGTCCTGGACGTGGGGATCCGGGTGGCGAGCCGGCGGGTTCGGCAGAGGCCTCGGCGAAGGTCTCGCGCGCCCCGTTCTGCACTGGGCCCTGCTCAGCGCGGCGATCGCCCTGACACTGGTGCTCCTCGGCCAGGAACTCGCTGTCAGCCTTCGGGGGAAAGCGATCATCTGCATCACCGCCGGCCTCACCCTGACCCTCGTCGCCCGGCCCTGGCACAACGGAGCGTCGTCCACAGCCCCGGAGACCGGCACCGGCGGCTCCGGGGGCCGCCGGCAGAGATACGCCGTTGTCGGAATCACTTCGGCGGCTGCGGGAATCGGCCTGCTGGTGGTGCTGGGCCACGGGCTCTTCGGCCTGCCGCGAGGCCTGTACACCCACGCGGCGACAACCCTCGCCGGCAAGGCCGGGTACGTGCTCATGGGCCTGGCCACGGTGTGGTTGTGGCTGGCCGCCATGGCGGCGTGGGCATGGCGCTTCGCACGCGACGGCGGACTGGTCCCCGCTCGCTGGATCCGGACCTGGGACAGGGCGCCGGTTCGCTGCGTCGCAGCCGTCGCAACCCTTTTGGGGATGGTCGCGGGCGGCCTTCTCTGGTGTCTCCGCTGGGCACTCGAAAATCAGTGGAAACGGGCCGCTTGGCTCGTCATCCAAAATCGCCCTTCAAAGCACGCGGAATACGTCAATCATTATCTGTCCAATTTCTTCTTCAGTGATCTCACCTGGATCTTCGCCTACAGCTGGCTTCTGACCGCTGTCGCACTCCTCGCCCTGTTGCACTCCCGCTTCGTCATTCAGCGCGCCCAGGCCGTCCGCGCCATGGAGAACATTCCACTGGGTCCGGACAAGCCCGATCTCCTGCTGATCGCCGCACTGTTCGCCTTGACCGTGGGGATGAGGGGCGCAAAATTCGCCCGCATCAACGCCCAGTACGGCGTGTGGTTCGCACTGAACATCGTCGCACTCTTCGCGGTCCTCGCAGCGGGACGACGATGGTCGGTACTGAGCCGGATGGGAGACCTGTTTTACCTGCACAAACCAGGAGCCAACAAGCGGACTGAACTGCTGGAAAAAGTCCATCAGTACCGCAACCTCAACCATCAACTGCAACTGCTGGACCAGGGACGCGCCAGCGGGGTCACCTGTGAGCAATTGGAGGCCCAGCTGCGCGAGCTGCGTCAGTGGCTGGTGTCCAAATGCCTCAAGAAAAACCCACCCAGCCAGATTTCGATCCTGGACGTCGCCCTGGCCTGGGGGCCGGAATCCTACTGGTGGCCCAATGCGTTGCACGGCGCGCGCCTGGCGTTCTGCTTCGGAATTCCGGCCAGCGGCACCCTCATCTATCTGGAGATGACGGATCTGTTCAAGGGCGGCCAGATCCGCGTCGAACCCACCGCGATTCCGAGCTTTGTCGCGGGGTTCATCGCCTATCAGACGGCATGGGCCGGAGCCGGCTTCGTCCTGGGCGCCCTGTGGCGTCTGCTACCGGGCCGCCGCAGTGCCGCCCGCGCGTGGAGCCTCACCTTCGCCTACGGCATTCCGGCCGTTCTGATCGGTCTGTTCGCCCAATACACCGATGCAGGCGTCAATATGCTGCTCCTCTATTCCGTGCTCATGCTCTTCATCCTGACGCTCACCAGCCTCTGGATGGACACCTCGACATTGCAGGAGGAACGGCAGTACTGGCCCAGCCGCTTCGCCCTGCTGCTGTCGATCCACCGGCTGCGCGGCCTCTCCGGACAGGTCGCCTGGCTTCTCGCCCAGGTGGCGGTGGTCGTGGCCATCGTGAAGACACTGATCAACAAATGAGGGGCTGTGCCGCCGCCCGGTGGCCGCCCCGCGTCACAAGGTCGCGGGGCGGTGCGCCGGGGCCTTTCCCGGAGTCTGCCGCCGGAGCACAGGGTGCCGGCGGCTCTCAGGCGTACTCGGCGATGTCCTTGATCACGGCGAAGCCGATGCCGTACGCGCTCATCCCCCGCCCGTACGCCCCCAGATGCACGCCTTCCTCGGTCGATCCCGCGAGGACCCACCCGAACTCCGACTCCCGGTAGTGGAACGGCGTCGACACCCCGTCCACCGGCAGCGACAGCGTCGACCACTCCGGCCCGCCGAGATCGTCGGCCAGCTCCCACGCCGTCTCGGTCTGCTGCTCCAGCCAGTCGTCCCGCAGGCTGTGGTCCATCTGCCCCGGCCAGGTGACGGACAGCAGCCCGACCCCGGCCAGCCACGCGGCGGACGACACCGACGTGGCCTCCAGCAGCCCTGTCCCGTCGGCGCTCCGCCGGGACGGACTCTCCGCGACGGTCACGACGACCGCGAACTTCTCCCGCGGCTCACCGACGGCCGAGGCGAGATGCTCGTTCCGCACCGACGGCTCGTCGCCGTGCCCGATCGACCCGTGCTCCACCGCGCCGTCGGCCGCCGCACCCACCTGCATCAGCCAGCGCGGCCCCGTGAACGCCTCGTCGAGGCCGTACCAGGGGAAGGGCGCCTCAAGGTAGCCGTCGACCATGCGGCGGACGGAGAGGGCCTGCTGTTCGCCCTCCGCGACCGGCGCCTGTCCGTCCACCTGACTTGTCATCTCCATCTGCCCCGACGCCTCCTAGCTCTGGTCGGTCCAGAGCGGCCCGCCCCCCTTCGGGCGCACTCGTCCGGTCCGCACAACAACTCGGCAGCATATCGACACCGCCGGGACCAGCAGCGAAACCGCCCGGTGCGTGGGTCGCGGCGGGCGGCGGGTTCGGGCCGTAAAAGACGTATGAGCGGCGCACACGCGCTATGAAACGCGTCACGTGCGCCGCTCATGCGCGGGTCGGTGATCCGGACTCAGGTGGCGTCCGCGTCGTACGGCGGACGGTCGTCCGTGCCCGGGTCCTCCGGCTTCTTGCTCATGTCGATCCGGCCGCTCCCCGAAGAACCGCTCCCGGAGGACGACGGCGAGGCGTCGCTCTCGCGGCTGTGCACCGCGTCCGTGACCTCGGCCATCTCCTTCTTCAGGTCGAAGCCGTTGCGGATCTCCTTCAGCCCCAGCTCGTCGCTGTCCAGGTGCTTGCGGATGAAGGTCTTCGGGTTGAGGTCCTCCAGCTCGAAGTCCTTGAACTCGGGGCCGAGTTCCTGCCGGATGTCCTCTTTGGCGCTCTCCGAGAACTCCCGGATCTTGCGGATGGTCCGCATGACGTCCTGGATGACCTTCGGGAGCTTGTCCGGACCGAACACGAGCACGGCGAGCACAATGATCGTCACCAGCTCGAGTGGTCCTATGTCATTGAACACCTGACGCTCCTTGCGATGTCCTCGGTCCTCGGCCCTCCGGTCGCTGTTGCGGGTGTTCCGTGGTCCGGGCCGGGTCCACGGTACCCGGCGGACCTGTCCGACCGGTACTGCCCCGAGGTGTCCGACTGCGTGTGTACGACCGGTTTTCCGGGTTGTTTGCCTAGTCGGGGCACGGACGGGGCTCCGCCTGTGAGGTTTCTGTCAGTTCCTGTCCGAAGAACCGGGACGGCCGCCGGGGCTGCCGAGCGGCAGCGGGGTGAGGCCCTGCACGCCGTGGACCTGGACGACGGCGAGGTCGTACCCGGCGTCCAGGCCGACGACGGTCGCCGGGGCGGTGGCTCCGCTGCTGAACGTCACGGTGATCCGGCCGCCCGCGGAGACCGCGGGGGCGACGACGTGGTTGTTGGTGAGGATGCGCCCGCGAGTGTCGAGGACGAAGCCGGTCCCGGTGGCCTGTCCGCCGGTGCCGGCGCCGGTGACGTGCAGGGTGACGACGCTGGGCAGCGCCCGCGCGGCGACCCCGGTGGCATCGCCGGGCGGCCGTCCGGGCGGCGGCGGGCCCGGCTGGGGCAGCTGTACGGCCTCCAGGCCGCCGGTGCGCTCCAGGTAGCCGCCGATCAGCCCGCCGGCCGCACCGGAGAGCACGGAGAGCACCAGCGCCCCCACGACCAGCGTCCGTCGGCTCCGCGACCGGCGCCGCCGCGCCGCGGCCCCGGCCTCATCGCCCTGCAGGAGGGACGGAGCGCTGCCGGTGGTGTCGCCGGGTGTCGTCGGTGACGTCGGTATCCCCTCGTCCATGGTCTCCTCGCGGGCTCACCGCGGCCCCGCTCATCGGCGGCTCGCGGAAGGTCGGCTCCTTGCCCGCGGTGGCACCACGGGCATGGCTGGCTCACAGGATTCAACCAGGTTCGCGAGTCGCCGCGCAGGACCGTTCAGCAGGTGGGCAGGGTTCGGTCAGCGGGCGGGCAGGGCCCGGTCAGCGGGCGGCGCGGGAGGAGCGGGACGGAGGCGGGGACGGGGACAGGGAGGGCGCGGAGGTGGCGTCGGGGACGGGTGCGGCGAACAGGCCGGTGCCGGTCGCCCCGGGGGTGCTGGTCCACGAGGTGAGGGCGAACGGCGGGTTGGCGTTCAGCGGCCGTATCAAGGGGGAGACCGCGGCCGCGCCGGCCATCACCGGTGCGGTCAGTTCCCGCAGCGTCTGCTGTGCGGCGGCCGGGGAGGGCACTCCGGGCAGCAGCGGTGCGGACACCGAGGTGGGCATGGCGGGGGCACCGCCGAGCAGGGTGCCGGACGACAGCAGCGGGGTGAGCAGGCGGCGGCGCTGCGTGTCGGCGGTCCCGGTGGTGCCCGAGCCCGCCGTGCCGGCCGGGGCGACGCTGCCGCCACCGCTGCGGGCGTCGGCGGCCGGGGCGCCGGGCAGGCCGGCGGTGACCCCGCCGAGGGCGACGGCGGCCAGCGAGACCGCACCGGCGGCGACGAACGCGAACCGCATGCCGCGCGAGGCGGAGCGGTCGCTGTCCGGGCGGCCGACGGGGTGGATGCGGAAGCCCCGGCCGGCGACCGCGGCCGGGTCGTGCGGACGGGCGGGGACATAGCCGAACTCGAAGCGGTCGTCCCGGCCCAGGTCGAAGACCCCGCTGTCGGATCCGCGCCCCGACGGGTCTCCCCCGCCGAACGGCGAACCGCCGCCGTCCGGGTCGCCGCCCGCGGGCAGCCCCTGCAGACGGGCCAGGAAGCTCTCGGAGGGCGGCGGCGGGGCGGCCGCCGCGAAGGCGTTCTTCAGGGCGCGCTGCGCGTCCGCCTCCGCCTTGCACCGGGCGCAGGTGGCCAGGTGGGCCAGGACGCGCTCACGCGTCTCATGACCGAGCTCTCCGTCCACCAGGGCGGAGAGTCGGTCTCCCAGGTGCTGCTCGGCGAGCTGTCGCCCGGCCGGTTTCGGTCGTGATCCACTCACGCGGTCGCGCCCCCTCCTCCCAGTGCGGGAACACGGGGCACGAAGGAACGGCGCTCGGCCTTGCGGGCCTCCGGGGAGCGGTGCGCGAGGGCCTTGCGCAGCTGGGAGCGGCCGCGGTGGATGCGGGAGCGGACCGTGCCGAGCTTCACGCCGAGGGTCGCGGCGATCTCCTCGTACGACAGTCCCTCGATGTCGCAGAGCACGACGGCGGCACGGAACTCGGGCGCGAGGGTGTCCAGGGCCTGCTGGACGTCGGCGTCGAAGTGCGCGTCGTTGAAGGCCTGCGAGGGGGTGGGCTCGCGGCTGGGCAGGCGCTCGGCCGCGTCCTCGCCGAGGGCGTCGAAGCGGATGCGCTGCTTGCGGCGGACCATGTCGAGGAACAGGTTGGTGGTGATGCGGTGGAGCCAGCCCTCGAAGGTGCCCGGAGAGTAGGTCGACAGCGAGCGGAAGACGCGGACGAAGACCTCCTGGGTGAGGTCCTCGGCGTCGTGCTGGTTACCGGTCAGGCGGTAGGCCAGACGGTAGACGCGGCCGCTGTGCGTGCTGACGATCTCATCCCACGTGGGCGGAGTCCATGCCTGCCCGTCCGCGTCGGTGGAGAAGGTCGCGGTCCGGTCCTCGCCCGTGGCGAGCGCGGCGGCGTGGCTGGGGTCAGCAGCGGTGTCGTTCACGGATTTCGGCCTGCCTGCCGATCCGAGGAAGCGCCGCAGCACTCCTCCCCGATCCTCAGGCTCAGCCGCACCTCCCCTGTCGGCTCTGGTGGTGTCCAGTGGAGCCCCTACCATAGCCACCTCGCCCGTTAGCACCGGATAAGCGGTTTTACAAGAATTTGATCTGTGCTGGTACGGCTGATCCGGCCGCAACAGCAGCTGCTCGACCGCCGTCTCGTCATCGTGATCCATTCGTGTCCCCCCGCCCTGTCTTCCACCCCTCTAAACGCCTGGTCCCATCTGCGGGTTCCCGGTGCCAACGGATACAGTCACGCCCAGGCAACCACGGGGACAGGAGAGGGTCATTACCGGCAACCGGCAGACGAGCTGGGCGTTCGCCGACGCCTACGTCGCCGAGGACGAAGCACTGCGGTGGGCCCGTGACCGGGCCCGCGAGGCAGGGCTGCGCTCGGTGTCGCCCGGCACGGGCGCCGCGCTGCGCATGCTCGCCGCCTCCGTGGACGCCAAGGCGGTCGCCGAGATCGGCACGGGGTGCGGGGTGTCCGGGATGTACCTGCTGCACGGCATGCGCCCGGACGGGGTGCTGACCACCGTGGATCCCGAGCCGGAACACCAGCAGTTCGCCCGGCAGGCCTTCCGCGCCTGCGGCTTCGCCAGCAACCGGGCCCGCTTCATCCCCGGCCGCGCCCTCGACGTGCTGCCCCGCCTCGCGGACGCCGGCTACGACCTCGTCTTCTGCGACGGCGACCGCCAGGAGTACTCCGACTACCTCGCTGAATCGTTGCGCCTGCTGCGTCCGGGTGGCCTGGTGGTCTTCGAGGGCGTCTTCGCCAACGGCCGCACCGTCGACTCGGGGCCGCAGCCGACCGAGGTACTGCGGCTGCGCGAGCTGCTGCGCACGGTCCGGGAGAGCCAGGAGCTGGTGCCGTCGCTGCTGCCGGTGGGCGACGGACTGCTGTGCGCGGTCAAGCGATAGCCCGCGCGGGCAGGAACCGGGGTCTCACGGGCAGGAACCGGGGTCTCACGGACGCCTGGAGATACGGCAACGCCCCGGCACCTCTTGGGATGCCGGGGCGACCGAAAGGGTATGGTCGCTGACGCCTCAGCCGACGACGTTCTTGAGGGCGTCGGCAAGCGCCGCGGCCTCGTCAGGGGTCAGCTCGACGACGAGCCGACCGCCGCCTTCGAGCGGAACGCGCATGACGATGCCCCGCCCCTCCTTGGTCACCTCGAGCGGGCCATCACCCGTCCGCGGCTTCATGGCCGCCATGCTCGTACCCCTTCCTGAAAACAGCTCATCGTCTACCGACGGCCCTGGAGGGCACGCGTGATCCTCACGGGACACGCGACACCGGCATCGAACACATTGCTTCCAAGCCATTATCCCGCATCTCAGGACCCGATGACCAACATCAGTCGGCATCGCTTGGGCAACGCACGCGAGCAAAACCACCCAATTCGGCGATGTGACTGCGATACTTCGCCGCCCTGCGTCCTTACGCCGACCGAGTCGGCCCCGGAATTCTTTGACGCAGGTCACACGCAGGGTCCGGTTCCCCGACGGCGATCTCCGCCATGCTGTCCTTCGGGCAGCGACGTACTGAGCGGTACGTCAGCCGCGACGACGCAGACGAACGAAGACGACGGAGGGGACGCACCATGACCGACACCGTGCTCTACGAGGTGAGCGACGGGCTCGCGACGATCACGCTGAACCGTCCCGAGGCGATGAACGCGCTGAACATCGCGACGAAGGTGGCTCTTCGTGAGGCCGCGCAGGAAGCGGCCGCCGACACTGCCGTCCGGGCGATCCTGCTGACCGCCGCCGGGGACCGGGCGTTCTGTGTGGGCCAGGACCTCAAGGAGCACATCACGCTGCTCGCGTCCGACCGGGAGACCGGGGCGGGGCAGACGATGACGACGGTGCGGGAGCACTACAACCCGATCGTCCGGGCGTTGGTGGGGGCGCCGAAGCCGGTGGTGGCCGGCGTGAACGGCGTCGCGGCCGGGGCCGGGTTCGGTTTCGCGCTCGCCGCGGACTACCGGGTGGTGGCCGACACGGCCGCGTTCAACACGTCGTTCGCGGGGGTGGCGCTGACCGCGGACTCCGGGGTGTCGTGGACGCTGCCGCGGGTCGTGGGGCCGGGGCGCGCCGCCGACCTGCTGCTCTTTCCGCGGAGCATCGGCGCGCAGGACGCGTACGAGCTGGGCATCGCGAACAAGGTGGTGCCGTCGGCCGAGCTGCGGGCCGAGGCCGAGAAGGTGGCACGGAAACTGGCCGAAGGGCCGACCGTGGCGTACGCGGCGCTGAAGGAGGCCGTCGCGTACGGGCTCACGCACTCCCTCGACGAGACGCTCGACAAGGAGGACGAGCTGCAGGCGCGGGCCGGGGCGGCCGAGGATCACGCGATCGCCGTGCAGGCGTTCGTGAACAAGGAGAAGCCGAAGTATTTGGGGCGGTGACCGTGGTGGGGACCTGCGGGTGTGGGGGCTGAGCGCGCCCGCGCGGCGGAGCCGCATATCGATGCGGCCCCGCGCCCCTTACGGGGCGCTGACCCTCACGGGACTTTTCGGGCCACGCAGGTTTCGAGATGGTCGTTCACCAATCCGCATGCCTGCATCAGGGCGTATGCCGTGGTCGGGCCGATGAAGCGCAGGCCGCGCTTCTTCAGGGCCTTGGAGAGGGCCGTCGACTCCGGGGTCACCGCCTGCACGTCGGCGATGGTCTTCGGCGCGGGGTACGTGCCCGGCTTTGGGGCGTACGACCAGATCAGCTCGTCCAGCTCGCCCGGGGCCCACTCCGCGAGGACCTTCGCGTTGGCCATCGTCGCGTCGACCTTCGCCCTGTTGCGGATGATGCCGGGGTCGGCCAGCAGGCGTTCGCGGTCCTCGTCGGTGAACGCGGCCACCTTCTCGATGTGGAAGCCGGCGAAGGCGGCCCGGAAGCCGGGGCGGCGGCGGAGGATCGTGATCCAGGAGAGGCCGGACTGGAAGGCCTCCAGGCTGAGGCGTTCGTAGAGGGCGTCGTCGCCGTGGACCGGGCGGCCCCACTCCTCGTCGTGGTACGCGACGTAGTCCTCGGTGGACAGGGCCCAGGGGCAGCGCAGCCTGCCGTCCGGCCCGGCCACCGCCGCTCCGTCGACGGTCTCGGGCACGTCGGTCATGGCCGGTCCTCCGGCTCGGGCTTGTCCAGCGAGGTGTGCGAGGAGTGCGGGGCGTGCGGCGTGGCCTGGGCGCCGGCCAGCGCGGACTCCAGGTCGGCGATCCGGGCGTCCCGCTCGGAGAGCTCGGCGCCGAGGCGGCTCAGCGCGTCGTCGACGTCCGCCATGCGGTAGCCGCGCGGGACGAGCGGGAAGCGGAGGGTCTCCACGTCCGCGCGGTTCACCGGGCGGTCCGGGGGCAGTGGGTCCTGGAACCGCTCGGGTGCCACCTCGGGCAGCGGTCCGCTCTCGCCGCCGCTCACCACGGAGAGGGTGACCGCGGCGACCACGACCGCGAGCGCGACGACCAGGAACAGGAACATAACCATCGCGGTGGGCCCCCAGGCTCGATGAAGCTCGGTGCAGCAGCACTCGTTGTGCTCAGTGTGCGCGGTGTCGAATGTGTCTGTGTCCGATCGTGCCATGCGCGTCTGACAGTTAGGGTCGCAGGCGGTCCTACCGAGGGAATTACTACGAGAGGTCACAGGCGATGCTCAGGCTGGGCAGGCGGGAATTCGCGCCGAACGAACCGGTGATCATGGCCATCGTGAACCGGACACCGGACTCCTTCTACGACCAGGGGGCGACGTTCCGCGACGAGCCGGCCCTCGCGCGCGTGGAGCAGGCGATCGCCGAAGGGGCCGAGATCATCGACATCGGCGGGGTGAAGGCCGGTCCGGGCGAGGAGGTCGGTGCCGAGGAGGAGGCGCGGCGCATCGTCGGGTTCGTCGCGGAGGTGCGCAGGCGCTTCCCGGACGTCGTGATCAGCGTGGACACCTGGCGGGCGTCGGTCGGGGAGGCCGCCTGCGAGGCCGGGGCGGATCTGCTGAACGACGCGTGGGGCGGGGTGGACCCGGGGCTGGCGGAGGTCGCGGCGCGGTACCGGGTGGGGCTGGTGTGCACGCATGCGGGCGGGGCCGAGCCCCGGACGCGGCCGCACCGGGTGACGTACGACGATGTCGTGGCCGACATTCTGCGGGTGACCCTGGGGCTGGCGGAGCGGGCTGTCGCGCTGGGGGTGCCGCGGGAGTCGGTGCTGATCGATCCCGGGCACGACTTCGGCAAGAACACCCGGCACAGCCTGGAGGCGACGCGGCGGCTCGGGGAGATGGTGGAGACGGGGTGGCCGGTGCTGGTCTCCCTGTCCAACAAGGACTTCGTGGGCGAGACGCTGGACCGGCCGCTGAAGGAGCGGGTGATCGGCACGCTGGCGACGACGGCGGTGTCGGCGTGGCTGGGGGCGCAGGTGTACCGGGTGCATGAGGTCGCCGAGACGCGGCAGGTGCTGGACATGGTGGCGTCGATCGCGGGCCACCGCCCTCCGGCGGTGGCCCGGCGAGGCCTGGCGTAGTCCGTCGCCCGAGCCCAGACCCGGGGGCTCCGCCCCCGGCCCTCCCCGAAGCCCTCACCCACCCACCACCCGACTCACCACCCGACTCGGTAGCCCGAGAGGTCCACGAGCCGACTCGCTCGGTGGGCCGAGAGGTGCATGAGCTCGCCTCGGTCTGTGGGCGGGGGCGCAGGAAGCTCGGCCCTCGCTTGTCAGCAGAGCGAGTCGGGTGGGTGGGTGAGCAACTGTCGGGGCTAGCGGGCCGCTTCCTTCGAGACCAGGCCCACCGCCTCCTCCACGTCGTCCGTGACGTGGAAGAGGAGGAGGTCCTTCTCCGCCGCCTTGCCCTGGGCGACCAGCGTGTTCTTCAGCCAGTCGACGAGGCCGCCCCAGTAGCCGCTGCCGAACAGGACGATCGGGAAGCGGGTGACCTTCTGGGTCTGGACGAGGGTCAGGGCCTCGAAGAGTTCGTCGAGGGTGCCGAGGCCTCCCGGGAGGACGACGAAGCCCTGTGCGTACTTCACGAACATCATCTTCCGCACGAAGAAGTAGCGGAAGTTGAGGCCGATGTCGACGTACGGGTTGAGGCCCTGCTCGAAGGGGAGCTCGATGCCGAGGCCGACCGAGACGCCGCCCGCTTCGAGGGCGCCCTTGTTCGCCGCCTCCATCGCCCCCGGGCCGCCGCCCGTGATCACGGCCCAGCCGGCCTCGACCAGGCCACGGCCCAGCTTCACGCCGGCGTCGTACTCCGCCGAGTCGACCGGCGTCCGCGCCGAGCCGAACACGCTGATCGCGGGCGGCAGTTCGGCGAGGGTGCCGAAGCCCTCGATGAACTCCGACTGGATGCGCAGCACCCGCCAGGGGTCCGTGTGGACCCAGTCGGAGGGGCCGCCCGCGTCCAGGAGGCGCTGGTCCGTCGTGCTCGCGGTCACCTGGCCGCGCCGTCGGAGGACCGGTCCCAGGCGCTGCTCGTCCGGCGGCACCTTCTTCCCCTCGGGGTTCCCGGTAGCCATATGTGCGCTCCCTCCGCTTGCAGGTGTATCCGCCCCAGCCTAGATCCGCGCGGGTTACAGGCGCGGGACGTCGGCATGTCCGGTGCGAAGCGCCGTCGTGTGGCTCAGCTGGTCAGCCAGGTGCGCAGGCGCTCCTCACCCGCCAGGATCTTGGCGGTTTCCACCCTTTCATCCCGCTTGTGCGCCAAGTACGGGTTGCCCGGGCCGTAGTTGACCGCGGGGACGCCGAGCGACGAGAAGCGGGAGACGTCGGTCCAGCCGTACTTGGGCATCGGGGTGCCGCCGACCGCCTCGATGAAGGCGGCCGCGGCCGGGTGGGAGAGGCCGGGCAGCGCGCCGGGGCTGTGGTCGTCGACCACGAACTCCTCGACCCCGCAGTCGGCGAAGACCTCGCGGACGTGGGCGATGGCCTCGGCCTCGGAACGGTCGGGAGCGTACCGGAAGTTGACGGTGACCACGCACGCGTCGGGGATGACGTTGCCGGCGACCCCGCCCGAGATGCCGACCGCGTTCAGGCCCTCGCGGTACTCCAGGCCGTCGATGACCGGGTAGCGCGGCTCGTAGGCGGCGAGCCGGGCCAGGATCGGGGCGGCCGCGTGGATCGCGTTGGAGCCCATCCAGGAGCGCGCCGAGTGGGCCCGCTCGCCCGAGGTCTTCAGGAGGACGCGCAGGGTGCCCTGGCAGCCGCCCTCGACCTCGCCGTTCGAGGGTTCGAGGAGAACCGCGAAGTCGCCGGCCAGCCACTCGGGGCGGGCCTCGGCCACGTGCTTGAGGCCGTTGAGGTCGGCGGCGACCTCCTCGTTGTCGTAGAAGACGAAGGTCAGGTCCCGGTTGGGGGCCGGGACGGTGGCCGCGATGCGCAGCTGGACCGCGACGCCCGACTTCATGTCGCAGGTGCCGCAGCCCCACAGCACGCCGTCCGCGTCGAGCCGGGAGGGCACGTTCTCCGCGATGGGGACGGTGTCGATGTGGCCGGCCAGGATCACGCGCTCGGGGCGGCCGAGGTCGGTCCGGGCGATCACGTTGTTGCCGTACCGGTCGACCGTCAGGTGCGGCAGGGCACGCAGCACGCTCTCGATCGCGTCCGCGAGCGGCTTCTCGGTGCCGCTCTCGGAGGGGAAGTCGACGAGCTGTGCGGTGAGCGCGGCGGCGTCCAGCGTGAGGTCAAGCGAGGTGTCGGCCATGACCTCGACCCTAGCGCCCGTCGGCCGGCCGGCGGATTCACAGGCTTCCGGACCCCGGGGTGAGCGGCTCGTACTCTCCAGTATGTTGTACGCGTGCCAGAGCCGTCCCCCATCCGCCCCAAGCGTCGCGGCCGCATCCTGCGTTTCGTGTCGGGCTTGGTCATCCTGTGCGCCGTCGCGGCCTATCTCGTCGTCCAGTACGTCACCGGCGGCGGTGGCGCCGAGGGCTGCAAGGTCGTCTCGGGCCGAGCCGACGGGAAGTCCTACGAGTTCACGCCCGAGCAGGCGGTGAACGCGGCGACGATCGCCGCCGTCGGCACCGGCCGCGGCATGCCCGAGCGGGCAGTGGCCATCGCCCTGGCGACCGCGATCCAGGAGTCGGGGCTGCTCAACATCGAACACGGCGACCGGGATTCGCTGGGCCTGTTCCAGCAGCGGTCCTCGCAGGGCTGGGGCACCGAGAAGCAGATCCTGGACCCGGCGTACGCGGCCGGCATGTTCTACGCCCACCTGGCCAAGGTGCCGCACTACGAGACCCTGCCGCTGACGGTGGCCGCGCAGCGCGTGCAGCGCAGCGGTTACCCGGAGGCCTACGCCAAGCACGAGACCGACGCCACACTGCTCGCGGCCGCCCTGACCGGGCAGGCGGCGGCCACGCTGACCTGCGACGGACGCCCGGCGGCGACCGGCACACAGGCGACGACGGCGGCGAGTACCGGCACGGGTACGGACGCGGTACGGACCGCGCTCGTACGGGACTTCGGCCGGGACGCGGTCGAGGAGGCCGGCGCGGAGGTGAGCGGTTCGTCCGCGAGTTCGCCGACGCCGACGCCGAGCGTGACCGCCACGGCGCACGGGCGGACCGTGACCGTGCCGGTGCCGGAGGGGAAGAAGAAGGACAAGTCGGGCCGCACCGAGAGCGAGCGCGGCTGGCAGCTGGCGCACTGGGCGGTGGCCAACTCCTCGGCGCTGAACATCCAGCGGGTCTCGTACGCGGGCCGGGAGTGGGCCGCCGGGAGCACGGACAGCCAGTGGGAGACGGCGTCCGGCACGCAGGGCACGAGCGGAGCGGAGAAGTCCGCGGGCTCGGTACGGATCGTGACCGGGCAGTAGTTCGGGGGTTCCCTCCGGCGGGTCAGCCGGGACGCGACGCATGCGTGGTGCGCCCACGTTTTCGCACGGTTACTCACGCATGCGTGACATCCCTTGGGAACAGCGCGCCGAAAGGATTCTCCGGAGGCCGCGGCCGGGCACCGTTTGCCCGTTTTTCTCCACACCCGATAATGCGATGCGTTATCAAT
The DNA here is from genome assembly GCF_040643955.1 of Streptomyces sp. NPDC047061. Lineage (NCBI taxonomy): Bacteria > Bacillati > Actinomycetota > Actinomycetes > Kitasatosporales > Streptomycetaceae > Streptomyces > Streptomyces sp. NPDC047061. The sequence continues at coordinate 131,887 of NZ_JBEYVI010000015.1, read as the reverse complement.
TCTTTACCTTGGGTCTCCGCAACCTTCGCGGGCTTCGAGCGGTAGTCACGGCGATCACGTTCCCTCCCGTCGAATGGAGCACCATGTCCCTCCCTCTGACCCGCCGGATCGCCCGTGCCGCGCTGCTCGTCGCAGCGGGAGCGGCTGCCGGGGTCGGTGCGGCCGGCTCCGCCGGCGCGGCCCCGAGCCTGCCGGCCACCCCGAACCTGGGCGGCCTGACCGCGCTGGACGGAGCGAACGTCGGCAAGACCGCCGACGGTGCGACGCAGACCGTCACCGGGGCCGTGGGCCACACCGGCGGCAAGGCGGTCGAGTCGGCGGTGCCGGCCGCGGGCAAGACCGGCGGCAAGGCCGTCAAGAAGGCGGCGCCGGTGGTGCAGCACACCGCGGGCGACGCGGCCGGCTCCGCCGGTGGGCTGCTGGGTGACACGGCGTCCACCGCGACGAAGGGTGGGCTGCCGACGGACGGGCTCGCCAAGGGTGGGCTGCCGGTGAAGGGGCTGCCGCTCGGGTGAGTTGCCCAGCCGCTGCTCGGAAGGGACCCGGGGTTTTCCCTGGGTCCCTTCTCGTTGTGCGTCGGCTGCGGGCCGGTGGGGGTTGTTCGCGCAGTTCCCCGCGCCCCTGACGGGGCGCTCCAGCCGGGGCGCGTTTCAGGAAAGCCGCTCCACAGCCGCTCGAACTCGCTCGTCCGTCGCTGTCAGGGCCACGCGTACGAAGTTCTCGCCCGCCTCGCCGTAGAAGTCGCCCGGTGCCACGAGGATGCCCAGGTCCGCCAGGTGGGACACGGTCTGCCAGCAGGACTCGTCCCTCGTCGCCCACAGGTAGAGGCTCGCCTCGCTGTGTTCGATGCGGAAGCCGTGGGAGAGGAGGGCGTCGCGGAGGAGGCCGCGGCGGGCGGCGTAGCGCTCGCGCTGCTCGTGGACGTGGGTGTCGTCGGACAGGGCCGCCACCACCGCCGCCTGGGTCGGGGCCGACGTCATCATGCCGCCGTGCTTGCGGATCTCCAGGAGGGGGCCGAGGACCGCCGGGTCGCCGGCCAGGAAGGCCGCGCGGTAGCCGGCGAGGTTGGAGCGCTTGGAGAGGGAGTGGACGGCCACGATGCCGTCGTACGAGCCGCCGTTGACGTCCGGGTGCAGGACGGAGACCGGGTCGGCCTCCCAGCCCAGTTCGAGGTAGCACTCGTCGGAGAAGAGCAGGACGCCGTGGGCGCGGGCCCAGGCGACGATCTCCGTGAGTTCCTGCTTCGCGAGGACCTTGCCGGTCGGGTTGGACGGGGAGTTCAGCCAGAGGAGCTTCAGGCCGGCCGGGTCCAGGTCGCGCGGGTCGTCGTAGACCTCGTGATCGGCGCGGGCGAGGCGGGCGCCGACCTCGTAGGTGGGGTACGCCAGGCGCGGGTGGGCCACGCGGTCGCCGGGGCCGAGGCCCAGCTGGGTGGGGAGCCAGGCGACGAGTTCCTTGGAGCCGACGATCGGCAGGACGTGGCGGTGGGTGACGTCCCGGGCGCCGAGGCGGCGGGTGACCCAGCCGGTGATCGCGTCGCGCAGCTCGGGGGTGCCCCAGACCGTGGGGTAGCCGGGCGAGTCGGCGGCGTCGATCAGGGCCTTCTGGATCAGGTCGGGGACCGGGTCCACCGGGGTGCCGACCGACAGGTCGACGATGCCGTCCGGGTGTGCCGCGGCCGTCTTCTTGTACGGTTCCAGCTTGTCCCAGGGGAAGGTGGGCAGACGGTCGGAGACTGCGGACACGGTTCCTTGCTCACTTTCTTCGGTACGACCGGTAGGACCGGTACGGCCGGTACGGCAAACGCCTCGGTCCCGTGCGGCGCCGATCGGGCGTGATCAGGCCGTACGGGACCGAGGCGGCACGGTGGTGCGGCGGGCCGCCGGTGCGGACTACTCGGCCTGCGGGGGCAGCGCGGCGATGAACGGGTGGTCGCGCTCGATCAGGCCCAGCTTGCTGGCGCCGCCCGGGGAACCGAGGTCGTCGAAGAACTCGACGTTCGCCTTGTAGTAGTCCTTCCACTCCTCCGGAGTGTCGTCCTCGTAGAAGATCGCCTCGACCGGGCAGACCGGCTCACAGGCACCGCAGTCGACGCATTCGTCCGGGTGGATGTACAAGGACCGCTGGCCCTCGTAGATGCAGTCGACCGGGCACTCCTCGATGCACGCCTTGTCCTTCACGTCGACACAAGGCTGCGCGATGACGTAGGTCACGCTGTCGTTCCTCCTCGATTGGGCGCTGGCGGGCCTCCGTAGGCTCCGCCGCCTGGCGCGCGGGAGCGCGGCGTCGTCGATGCCCGCCCCTAGTATCTCCGTTCCCGGGCATGATCCGAACAGGAGGGGTGAACTGACCAGTGGAAATCTCTGCCGCAGGACGCTTCGAGGTCCGTATCACCGCTGCTGACGTGGGTAAACGGGTGTCCGTGCGCCGTTTGACCGGAAATGGTGTCGGCGCGGAGAAGTTCACCGACACGGTGGGTGTTCTCACATCATGGGACGACGACGGCATGCTGACGATCACACGGCGGGACGGCGAGACAGTCCGGATACCGGAGTCCGCGCTGGTGGCGGGGAAGGTGGTGCCGGCCGCTCCGGCGCGCCGCCGGGGACCCGCGGCGACCTACCGGGAGCTCGCGCGTGTCGCCTCGCGCGGGTGGCGGCCGGTGGAGAGCGAGCGGCTCGGCGAGTGGGAGCTGCGGGCGGCCGCGGGGTTCACCCGGCGGGCCAACAGCGTGCTGCCGCTCGGTGATCCCGGGCTGCCGCTGGACGCCGCGCTGACGGCCGTGCGGCGGTGGTACGGCGAGCGGGGGCTGCCCGCCTACGTGCAGACCGCGACCGGCGCCGAGGGCACGCAGGAACTGCTCTGCGCGGAGCTGGAGCGGCGCGGGTGGGTGCGCGAGGTGAGCGCCGAGCTGTGGACCGGGGGGCTGGCGCCGGTGGCGGACCGGGCGGAGGGTGCTGATGTGGTGCTCGCCCGGGAGGCCGGCGAGGACTGGCTGGCGCGGTACCAGCGCAAGGGGGTGAGCGAGGTTGCGCTGAAGGTGCTGGGGAGCGGGCCGTCGGTGTGGTTCGCGACCGTGCCCGGCAAGTCCGCCGGAGATATCCCGGCGGCCATCGGGCGGCTGGTGGTGGACGGCCGGTGGGCCGGGTTCGCCGCCGTCGAGGTGGATCCGGAGCTGCGGCGGCGTGGGCTGGCCACCGAGGTGATGGCCGCGCTCGCGCGCCGGGCGCTGGAGGAGGGCGCGTCGGCGGCCTGGCTGCAGGTGGAGACGGACAACGAGGGGGCGCGGGCGCTGTACGGGCGGCTGGGCTTCGCGGCGCATCACGCGTACCACCACTACCGGGCGCCTGAGGCGGACGGCTCCTGAATCCTGGAGCCGGGGCGGTACCGATCATTCCGAAGGGGCACGAGACAGCTATGGCTTCCGGTCAGCCACATCCACGTCCGCCGTCGTCGGGGCGGGCCGCCGAGGTACGGGGGCGGTTCGCCGAGGAGGCGCGGTCCGAGCGGCCCGATCTGGTGACGCTGTGTCTGCTGCTGGGCGCGGCGGCCGACGGCTCGCTGGACGAGGCCGGGATCGACGCGGCTCAGATGGAGCTGGACCGGCTGGCCGGGCAGCTGCCGTACCGGCCGGGCGGGCCGCATGCCTGGGCGACGGCGGCGCAGCGGGTGCTGGGCGAACGGTTCGGCTTCCGGGGCGCCGCCGCGGACTACCAGCGGCTGGAGTCCTCGCTGCTGCACGAGGTGCTGCGGCGGCGGCGCGGGCTGCCGATCCTGCTCTCCGTGGTGTGGCTGGAGGTCACCCGGCGGGCGGGAGCCCCGGTGTACGGGGTCGCGCTGCCGGGGCACTTCGTGGTCGGGTTCGGGGCGGCGGAGGAGCAGGTGCTGGCCGACCCGTTCGACGGCGGGCGGGTGCTGACCGGGGCGGACGCGGAGCTGCTCGTGGTGGGGGCGGCGGGGGTGCCGCTGGAGCCGGCGATGCTGGAGCCGGCCGATGCCCTGGACGTCGTACGGCGGATCCTGAACAACGTGCGGGCGTGGGCCGCGGCCCGTCCCGAGCGGTCGGACGTGGGCCTGTGGGGGGTGGACCTGTCGCTGCTGATGCCGTCGCATCCGGCGCGACTGCGGTACGAGCGGGCGCGGTTGCTGGTGGAACGGGGCGAGTTCACGGACGGCGCCGAGGAGTTGGAGAAGTACGCGGGGCTGATCGACGTGGTCGACGAGGGGGCGGCGGAGAAGGTGCGGGGGGAGGCGCGGGCGGCGCGGGCTCGTCTCAACTGAGGGGGTTTGCGGGCCTGTTCGCAGCAGTGGTGACGGTGTGTGGGCGGGTGCGGCTCCGTGGGGGCCGGTCGCGCAGTTCCTCCCCCAGCCTTCGGCCGGGGGTACCCCCAGCGCCCCTTGGCGTGCTGCTCCGCCCGGCACCGACACGGCACCGCTCCCTCGCCGGGCGCCGCGGAGCCACCGGTCTCTTTGATCCGTCGCAACGGTCGGCCGAGACGGCGTGGTCCGGCGGTGCCCGGTCGGCCGCAACCCCTGGACCGGCTACAGCCAGCCCTTCTCCCGTGCGATCCGGACCGCCTCCGCCCTGTTGCGCACCGCCAGTTTCTGGATGGCCGTCGAGAGGTAGTTGCGTACCGTCCCCTGGGAGAGGTGCAGCGCCGCTGCCAGTTCCGCGTTGGTGGAACCGTCGGCCGCCGCGCGCAGGACCTCGCGTTCGCGGTCGGTGAGGGGGTTGGCGCCCTCGGCGAGGGCCGCCGCCGCGAGGGTGGGGTCGATGACGCGTTCGCCGGCGAGGACCTTGCGCACGGCTTCGGCGAGTTGGGCGGCGGGGGCGTCCTTGACGAGGAACGCGTCGGCGCCCGCCTCCATCGCGCTACGGAGATAGCCGGGGCGGCCGAAGGTGGTGAGGACGACCAGTTTCACCGCCGGCAGCGCCTTGTGGAGCCGGGCCGCCGCCTCGATGCCCGTGCAGCCCGGCATCTCGATGTCGAGCAGGGCCACGTCGATGTCGTTCGCCTGCGCCGCGGCCAGCACCTCGTCGCCGCGGGCGACCTGAGCGACGACCTCGATGTCGTCCTCCAGGCCCAGCAGGGCGGCGAGCGCCTCGCGGACCATCGACTGGTCCTCGGCGAGGAGGACCTTGATCGTACTGCTCATGCCCCGGATCCTACGGCCCTCCCGGAGTTGAGCGGGACCCGGGCGACCAGCCGGAAACCACGCTTCAGACGGCCCGCCTCCAGCGTGCCGCCCGCCTTCTCCAGCCGCTCGGTGAGCCCGGTGAGCCCGTTTCCCGGGCCCCTGCCGGAACCGCCCGTACCGTTGTCCTCGACGGCGAGTTCGAGGACCGGGCCGTCCAGGGTCTGACGGCGCAGCAGCTCCACCGTGCAGGCGCTCGCGCCGCTGTGCCGTACGACGTTGGTGATCGCCTCCCGCAGCGCCCAGGCGAGGGCCGCCTCGCCCTCCTCGGGCACGCCCGTGAGGTCGGGGTCGGCCGGGACCTCGGCGATGACCGCGGCGGCGGTCAGGGCGACCTGGGCGCCGGCAAGTTCGGCGGCGAGCCGGGGCCGCCGGTAGCCGGTGACCGCCTCGCGGACGTCCACCAGGGCCTGGCGGCTGACCTGTTCGATGTCGGTGACCTGCTGGGCCGCCTTGTCGGGGTGGTCGGGGAGCATCCGGCCGGCCAGCTCGCTCTTCAGGGTGATCAGGGAGAGCGAGTGGCCCAGCAGGTCGTGCAGGTCGCGGGCGAGGCGCAACCGCTCCTCGTTGGCCGCGAGTTGGGCGACGGTGGCGCGGGCCTTGCGCAACTCGATGGTGGTGGCGACGAGTTGCCGTACGCCGGTCATGGAGAAGCCGACCAGGAGCACCACCAGGAACAGGCCCCAGGCGTCGTCCAGGGCGTGGGCGTGCCAGCCCGCCAGCATCATCGCGGCGGTGGTGATCGGGATCGTCCAGTAGGCGATGCGGAGCGGGAAGGTGACCCCGCACATCACGGAGACGTACACGAACAGGCCGAGCCAGGAGCTGCCGAGGCTGAAGGCGAGGACGACCGCGAGCGTCCACTCCACGGCGACCGCGGCGGCGACGGTACCGCCGCGGAACGGCCGGCCCATCTGGCGGAAGACGATGGTCAGGTAGATCCCGACGAAGGCCGCCAGGCCCGCCGAGCCGGCCGCCGTGGCCCCGGTGGTGTGGTGGCCGGACGTCAGGTCGTCCACCGGGGAGCCCAGGAACACCAGCCACGGCAGCACCCACACCAGCTTGCGCATCGCCTCGCCCCGGTTGCGGGGCGGCTGGCCGATCCGTACCAGCCGGTCCGCCCGTGCCTCGTCCTCGGACCGCAGGTCTTCCGTCATCGTGCTCACGCCTTCAGCGTGTCCTTCCGGTACAGCCAGGCCGCGCCGCCGACGAAGAGGGCGAAGAAGACGACGAGGATGGCGATGTCCTGGGCGTGCGGGGCCCGGCTCTGCTCGATGGCCCGTCCCAGTGCAGCGTACGCGTGCGTGGGCAGCCACTTCGCGATGTCCTGGAGCCAGGTCGGGAAGGAGGAGGAGGGCCACCACAGGCCGCCGAGGATCGACAGGCCGAAGTAGGTGATCATCGTGATCGGGCGGACCGCGTCGCCGCTCGCCAGGTACCCGATGGCGACACCGAGCGCGGCGAAGACCAGGCTGCCGGCCCAGATCGCGCCGGTGAGCGCGAACCACTGCCAGGCGTCGAGGCGTACGTGCTTCACGGAGGCGGCGACCAGGAAGACGACCACGATGGACGGCAGGCTCACCACCGCCGCGCTGGCGGTCTTGGCGAGGACGTAGCCGCGGCCGGGCAGTGTGGTCAGCCGCAGTTGCCGTACCCAGCCGCTCTCGCGTTCCTTGGCGATGCGTTCGCTGTTGCCCATCAGGACGGCGGTGAGGGCGCCGAAGGAGGCCATGGAGACCATGACGTAGGCGGCGACGGACAGGCCGGAGTTGTCGACGGTCTCGCCGGTGCCGCCCTGACTGGCGACCAGCAGGAAGATGATCGAGGGGTAGATCACCGAGAAGAACAGGAACTTGCGGTTGCGCAGGGCGCGGGCGAGTTCCAGCTTGATCAGGGCGTTCATGACTGCGTGGCCTCCTTGGCCTCTTCGGCCTCCGTGATGGCGACGAAGGCCTGTTCCAGGCCGAGCCCGGCGACTTCGAGGTTGCGGGGGTAGACACCGAGGCCGTACAGGGCGTGGACGGTGGCGTCGGCGTCGGACGACTGCATGCGGATGGTCCGGCCGCTCCCCGCGGCGGAGCCGCTTTTTGACACAGTGACGGCGGTGAGGAAGGGCAGGGCCCGCAGCGGGGCCTCGTCGATCTCGCCCTCCAGGTCGAAGGAGATCCTCCTCGCTCCCGCCTTCGCCTTGATCTCGGCGGCCGTGCCGTCGGCGAGCAGCCGCCCCCGGTGCAGCACCAGCACCCGGTCGGCGATGGCGTCGGCCTCTTCGAGGTAGTGGGTGGCGAACAGGACCGTCCGCCCCTGGTCGGCCTGTTCGCGCATGGTGGCCCAGAACGCCTGGCGGGCGGAGACGTCCATGCCGGTGGTCGGCTCGTCCAGGACGATCAGGTCGCTGTCACCCGCGGTGGCGAGGGCGAAGCGGACGCGCTGGGACTGGCCGCCGGAGAGCTTGTTGACCTTGCGGTCGGCGATCTGCGAGATGCCCGCGCGGGCGAGGACGTCGGTGACCTTGTACGGCTTGGGGTGCAGCCGGCAGGCGAGCTTGACCAGCTCGGCGACCGTGACCTCGTCCATCAGGCCGCCGCTCTGCAGCATCGCGCCCACGCGTCCGGCGACGATGGCCTCGCGCGGGCTCAGGCCGAACACGCTCACCTTGCCGGCGTCGGCCTGCTTGAGGCCGAGCAGCAGGTCGAGTGTGGTGGACTTGCCCGCGCCGTTCGGCCCGAGCAGGGCCACGGTCTCCCCCGGGTGCAGCCGCAGCGAGAGCCCGTCGACGGCCCGTACGTTCCCGTAGGTCTTGCTCACTTCGTCGAACCCGACCACCACCGGGGTCCCGGTGGCCGTCGTCGCCGCTGTCGTTGTCATGCCTCCATGCTGGCGGCGGCCCCCTGTCCGGGGGCAGTGTCGGGCGTCCGGAGAGCCGCATGACAGATGTCATGAGCAGCGCCTGACATACGCGAAGGGGCGCCCGGTGAGCACCGGGCGCCCCTTGACCGCATTCCTCAGGACACGCTGATCAGCATCCTCGCGTGCCGCTGTCCACGTAGTAGTCCTTACCGCCCCACCAGACGTCACCGATCGCCGAGACACAGTAGTTCGCTGTACCGGTCACCCCGACCGGACCGGCCTGGTAGGAATAGGACCCCTGGTCCTCGGGTGACGCGGCGGCTATACGACAGGCGTCGCCTGTGCCCGACGTCTGCGAGCATCGGTATATCTGCACGGAAGTAGAAGCCGCGACTCCGTAAGAGACGCCTCGGTGGTAGAAACAGGTGCTATTGGTGCCACCGTTGCTGCTGTTGTAGTAGATGACCAGCTCACCTATGACGCTGCCGCTACGAGAGACGGTCCCGTCGTAGGTGACGGTGCCGGAGCACGAGGTGGCGGCCTGCGCCGGGGAGGCGAGGAACAGACCAGCTCCGGCGAGCATGAGCAAGCTGGAGAGGGAGACCATGGCGCGACGGAACATGTGCATACAAATCCCTGTCCGAGTCGGTTACCGAAACGACATTGATCTTGCAGCGAGCCGAAGCACCGTAGCACTGATCACAAGCTCAACTCCCGTCAATTAGAAGCCGATCGGTACCGCCGGCGCAGAGCGCGGAACACCAAGAAGGGGGGCCCGCTGGCGAGCACCGGGCGCCCCCTCCTCGAAGTGTCAGCTGGGGTTGGTATCGATGACTCCGATGCGCTCCGCCGGCGTCTTGCCGACCAGGGCCTTGCGCAGTGCCGAGGCGACGTCCTGCGGCGTGACGGCCGTCTTCTGGCCGGTGGCCCGGGTGATCAGTACGCCGTCGAAGGTGCTGCCGTACGCCTCCTTGAGCGCCTCCAGGTTGTACGTCTCCACCAGCTTGCCGTTCACCGCCTTGAAGCCGAGGATCTTCGGCAGTGACAGGGCACCGAACGGGATGCTGTGCGCCGCGTCCGTCTGCACGTAGGCCTTGTTCGACATCGCCGGCTGCGCGAACGCCTTCATCTCGCGGTCGACCTCGGCGTTGGTGACCGTCGGCTGCACGGTGGTCGTCGGTACGTTCACCGCGGAGGCGGTGCCGGTCTCCACCATCGTCTTGTACGCCTGCTCGACCGCCGTCGTGGAGGCGGCCGCGTCGATGCCCTTGCCCGCCTTGCCGTAGACCGCGACGGCCTTGCCGGAGGTGAACTTGATCGTGCCCTCGGTGACCGAGCCGGAGCTGCCGCCGAGGTCCTTGAGCGCGGCCTGGAGCTTCTCCTCGTCGACCGGCATGACGGGGTCGACGACCCGCTTCTGGCCGAACAGGGAGCCGATCACGGAGACCGGGTTGTAGTCGCTCTTGGCGGCCGCCTCGACGGTGTTCTGCATGTCGAACTGGAGGCCCGCCTGGTCCGGCGGCAGCGAGACGGTCTTGCCGTCGACGGACAGCTTCAGCGACTGGTTCACGTGCTTGCCGAAGGCGTCGTCGAGCTTCCTGACGGCGTCGTCGCGGGTGCCGCCGCCGATGTCGACGCCGAGCACCGTGGTGCCCTTGGGCACGTCGGAGTGGTTCATGAGCAGCCCGGCGCCGTAGACGCCGACGCCGCCGACCACCACGACACCGACGAGCAGCGGCAGCTTGCCGCGCTTCTTCCTGGCCTTCGCCTTGGACTTGGACTCGGCCGGGGGCGGCGAGACCGGCTCGGGCAGCTTCGGGGGCGTGTGCGGCAGCGGCCCGTCGGTGGGCGCGCCCGGCGCGAACGGGGAGCCCGCGCCCGGCGGCACGACCGGGATGCCGCTGGTGACGGTGTGCCCGGAGACGTTGTCCGCCGGGGAGCCGTAGCCGGGCATGCCCGGTTCGGGAGCGGGCTTCTGCGGGGTGAGGATCGCGGTGTCGTCACTCAGGCCGCCACCGGGGAGACCGGGACCGCCGGGGGCGGTGCGCGCGCCGGGCCGGGCCTGGGCGGCACGGGCGCGCGGACCGCCGGGACCACCAGGGCCGGGACCACCGGGGCCGGGGCGGGCGGGGCCGCCGCCGGGGCCCGCGGGACCGCCCGGGGTACCGAACGGCTCACCGCCGCTGAAGGCCCCGCCGGGGCCGCCCGTTCCGCCCGGGCCTGCCGGGCCGCCGAAGGGCTCGCCGCCGTTGACCGGGGGGACGAACGGGCCGTCCCCGGTGACCGGGCCGCCGGTGGGGCCTGCCGGGCCCTGCGGGCCGCCGAGGCCGCCGGGACCGCCCGGTCCGTTGAAGCCGCTGGGGCCACCGGGACCGACCGGGCCGCCGGGCGCGCCGGGACCGGCCTGGGCGCCGTTCTGGCCGCCGTTGTCCGAGAAGTACGGCAGGTCGTCGCGGCGGGCGTCGCCGCCGCCCTTCGCGCCGCCCCGGGAGCCGCCGAGGGGGCCCGCGGCGAGCGCCTCGGTCACGTCGAAGGAGCCGGTGCCGCCGCCGTGTCCGGGGGCCACCGGGCCGCCGGTCGCGCCGGTGGGCAGCCCCGCGCCGTTGGTCGCGCCGGGCCGGGACGCGCCGGGCACACTCATGGAGCCGACGACACCGCCGGGACGGCCGCCGCCCGGACGCGCACCGCCCTGGGTGGCCGGGCCGCCCTGGGTCGCCGGGCCGTTCGGCGACGCGGCGGGGGAACCGCCGGGCGCTCCGCCGCCGTTGGCGGCGCCGCCGCGCGGACCGCCCTTGGCCGGACCTGACTTGCGCGGCGCGAACCAGTCGCTGGCCTTCTCCTCGGCCGCGGGCGCGGGCGCCTGCTCGGCGGCGGGCGGCTCGACGATGCCGGTGGACATGGCGGCGCCCGTCGGCAGCGCGTGCGTGCCCGTCTCCTCGCTCGGACCGCCCGTGCCTGCGACACCGGCCACGCCGCCCTCGACGTCCGCGACGGGAGTGCGGACGACCACGGGCGGAATCGGCCGGGAGCCGGGGATGTTGATCCGGATCCGGGTCGTCAGCGTGGTCTCGGTCTTGCGTTCCTCCGGCTGCGCGGCCGAACGGGCCGCGTCCGTACCGTCTTCGGAAGCCATGGGGGTCCCGTACGGCGGCGTGCCCGAGGGGTATGCGGATCCTCCGCGCCCGTTGGGCCCGGAGGACGGAGTGTCAGTTTCACGACTCAAGGCAGGTTCTCCCGGTTGGCTCCACCGCCCGTGACGACCTTGCTGGGGCGGCTCGGCGGCGCGCACCACCATACTGGCCACTTCTGACGCTTATCCCATGACCGCTGGGGAAACCCACACCGGACTCCCACGGGCACCCCACGGCGAAGTGGTACGTCACTTGCCAAGTCGGGCGCCGTCCGCGTGAGGTTGCCGCCCCAAACCCATTGTGGCGCAGATCACAGCCAGCGCCATGCCGCCGAGCAGGAAGAGGTACGAGCCGACTCCCGCGCCGAACAGGAAGTCGCCTTCCGGCCGACTGGCGGTGAGGAAGATGACGGCGACGACCCAGCCGAACGCGGGCGCGACGGCCCCCGAGCGGCTCAGCACGGCCCGGGCCCCGCCGAGGAAGAGCCCGGCGGCGCCGGCCAGGGCGAGCAGCAGCCCGCCCGGGAACCAGCCGGCCTGGACGAGGGCGCCGGCGACGCCGACCACAACCCCGAGCACGACCAGGCCGAGGAGGGCCGCGACCCGGCCGGCCGAGGGCGACTGCAGGGGTTGCGCGAGTGCCGACCCGCGGCCACCGGAACTCATGACGCCTCCCCGAGGCCCGCGAAGAGATCGGTCTCCCGGGCGGCACCGGGCTCACCGCCCACCAACTCGTAGAACTCCGTGGTGAAAACGGGCTGCGCCAGCTCGTTGGAGAGCGCGAAGTAGCGGGCGCCGTGCGGTGCCACCTCGACCTGGGTGGCGTGGGCGGCCATCGCGGCGGCCTTGGCACCGGCGTACGCGGCGCCGTCGATCTCCGTGGTGACACGGCGGTCGTCGACCACGCCCGGTACGTCGTCGACGGCGGCGGACTTGGCGAAGGGCAGCCCCGGCAGGTCGTCCTGGAGCTTGGCGAAGGCGGCCTCGGCGACGGTGCGCGGGACGCGGTTCCAGTAGACCTTGGGGATGCGGTGGCCGGCCTCGGCGGCCAGTTCGACGGCTCTCATGGCGACGCGGTGGGCCTGGATGTGGTCCGGGTGGCCGTACCCGCCGTTGTCGTCGTAGGTGACGAGGACGTGGGGGCGGGTCTCCTGGATCACCTGGGCCAGGTGCCCGGCGGCCTCGTCGAGGTCGGCCCGCCAGAAGCAGTCGGGCGCGTCGTTGTCGGGCAGGCCCATCATTCCGGAGTCGCGGTAGCGGCCGGGGCCGCCGAGCAGCCGGAAGTCGTCGACACCGAGCTCGCGCATGGCGGCGGTGAGCTCGCCCAGCCGGTACTCGCCCAGGGCGGGACCGGTGAGATGCCGCAGCTCGGGCGGGATGACCTCGCCGCCCTCGCCGAGCGTGCAGGTGACCAGCGTCACATGGGCACCCTGGGCCGCATAGCGGGCCATGGTGACGCCGTTGTTGATCGACTCGTCGTCCGGGTGCGCGTGCACGAGCAACAGACGCCGGGTAGGCAGTTCCGTCATGTGCCCACCCTACGAAACGACACCGACAGTGCCGCGCAGCCCCGGTCGACCGGTGCGAAAAGCGGTCGGGGTCAGAACTTGATGCTGCCGATCATGCTGGCGACGTTCGTCGTCAGATCGCTGATCGTCGGTGCGATGGTCGAGGAGGCGAGATAGAAGCCGAGCAGGATGCAGACAACCGCGTGGCCGCCCTTCAGACCTGACTTCCTGATCAGCAGGAAGACGATGATCGCCAGCAGCACCACCGCCGAAATCGAGAGTGCCACGGCGGCTCACCTCCAAAGATCCCAGGGATGCGGGGGGTTCGGACTATGGGGGTTGTAGATCAGGTTGTAGATCGGTACAGCAAATCCATGCGCATGCCAGCAGGTTCATACCCACTCAGCGGTAGTGATCATAACTATGCGTGCTCGCGCATCGCTCGGCGCACGGCCGCACAAGGGGGCGCATGGCCAATATGGTCGGGGCATGACGACCGAGGCTGTCTCATTCCCCCGCCGGCACGCCCGCACCCAGCGTTTCACGCTCGGCGCGCCGCGCGCGTTCACCGTGGCCCCCGACGGCTCCCGCGTGGCGTTTCTGCGCTCCGGCACCGGCACGGACCGCGCCAACTCCCTGTGGATTCTCGATCTGCCGAGTGGTGAGGAGCGACTCGCGGCGGACCCGCGCACCCTGCTCGGCGGTGCCGACGAGCACCTCTCGCCCCAGGAGCGGGCCCGTCGCGAACGCAGCCGCGAGGGCGGTGCCGGCATCGTCGGCTACGCCACCGACGCGGCCCTGGAGTTGGCGTCTTTCGCCTTGTCAGGGCGGCTTTTCACGGCCGAGCTCAGGGCCGGCACGGCGCGCGAACTCCCGGTCCCCGGGCCGGTGATCGACCCGCGCCCGTCCCCCGACGGCCGTCATGTCGCGTACGTCGCGGAGGGCGCCCTGCGCGTGGTGGGCGCCGAGGGCGAGGGCGACCGGGCACTCGCCGAGCCGGAGTCGGAACAGGTCACCTACGGATTGGCCGAGTTCATCGCGGCCGAGGAGATGGGGCGTTCGCGCGGCTTCTGGTGGTCGCCGCAGTCCGACCGGCTGCTCGTGGCGCGCGTGGACGACACGCCGGTACGGCGGTGGTGGATCGCCGACCCCGCCCACCCGGAGCGTGAGCCACATCATGTCGCCTATCCGGCGGCGGGCACCGAGAACGCGGACGTACGCCTGTTCGTGCACGACCTCGGCGGGGCGCGCACGGAGGTCTCCTGGGACCGGGCGCGCTATCCGTACCTGGCGCATGTGCACTGGTCAGAGGCGGGTGCCCCGCTGTTGCTCGTACAGGCGCGCGACCAGCGCAGTCAGCTGTTCCTGGCCGTGGACCCGGGGTCGGGGGCGACCCGGATGGTGCACGCCGACGAAGATCCAACATGGCTTGAACTGTTCGGTGGGGTGCCCTGCTGGAGCCCCTCGGGACAGCTGGTCCGGATCGCCGACGAGGGCGGCGCCCGGGTGCTCGCGGTGGGTGAACGGCCGCTCACGGGACCCCAGTTGCACATCCGTGCGGTGCTCGACGTGACCACCGATGACGTGCTGGTCTCCGCGTCCGCCGGCGAGGAGGCCGAGTCCCCCGAGATCGGCGAGGTGCACGTCTACCGCGTGAACGAACTCGGCGTGGAGCGCGTGTCGCAGGAGCCCGGCGTGCACACGGCGGTGCGCGCCGGGGGCGTGACCGTACTGGTCTCCGCCACCCTGGACAGCCCGGGCGCCCGCGTCCAGGTGCTGCGCGACGGAAAGCACCTGGCGACTGTCACGTCATACGCCGAAGACCCCGGTTTGTCCCCGCGCGTGACGCTCACCTCGGGGGGCGCACGCCGAATTCCGTGCGCCGTGCTTATGCCACAGGACTACCACGGGGACACTCCCCTTCCGGTTTTGCTCGACCCCTACGGGGGTCCGCACGGCCAGCGCGTGGTCGCCGCCCACAACGCCCACCTCACCTCGCAGTGGTTCGCCGACCAGGGCTTCGCGGTGATCGTCGCCGACGGGCGGGGCACCCCCGGCCACTCCCCGGCCTGGGAGAAGTCCATCAAGGACGACATCGCGGCGATCGTCCTCCAGGACCAGGTCGACGCCCTCCAGGCGCTCGCCGCCGACTTCCCCCTCGACCTGACCAGGGTGGCGATCCGCGGCTGGTCCTTCGGCGGCTACCTCGCCGCCCTCGCGGCCCTGCGCCGCCCGGACGTCTTCCACGCGGCGGTGGTGGGCGCCCCGGTGACCGACCTGCGCCTGTACGACACCCACTACCAGGAGCGCTACCTCGGCCACCCGGCCGAACAGCCGGACGTCTACCGCCGCAACTCGGTGATCGACGACGCCGGCCTGGTCGACGCGGCCGAACCGCACCGCCCGATGATGATCATCCACGGCCTGGCGGACGACAACGTGGTGGTGGCCCACTCCCTGCGCCTGTCCAGCGCCCTGCTGGCAGCGGGCCGCCCGCACGAGGTGCTCCCCCTGTCGGGCGTGACCCACATGACTCCGCAGGAACAGGTGGCAGAGAACCTGCTGCTGCTTCAGCTGGAGTTCCTCCGGCGCGCTCTCGGACTGGACTGAGCGACAGCGCCCCACAGAGCACCGCAACCAATAATTGAGGAACCACGACGAAGCACCAGCCAGGTCCGCGAGAGCGGCGCCGGTTTAGGCGCAAAAAAGGGGCAACGGGCCGGAGCGACATGGCGCGCTCCGGCCCGTTTACGGCACCCGCACGGCCGTACGTTGAATAGAGTGACGCGTCCGTATATCGAGACCGGGTCGCTGAAGTTGCCTGCGTGTTAACGAGATTGATCCCGGTTCACCCCGCTATGCACCCCCGTCGGCAAGATCGTCCGTCGGCTCCTCCGGCGGCACCACCTGCTTCTCCTCAGCAAAGTGGCAGGCCGAGTCATGCACCGCCGGCCCCGACGCGAGCCGGAACACCGCGGGCACCGCGAGCAACGGCACCTCCAGTGCGCAGCGCTCCTGCGCCTTCCAGCACCGCGTGCGGAACCGGCACCCCGACGGAATGTTCGTCGGCGACGGGACGTCCCCGCTCAGGATGATCCGCTCCCGGTGCTCCCGCGCCTCCGGGTCCGGTACCGGCACCGCGGAGAGCAGCGCCTGGGTGTAGGGGTGGGTCGGGTGGTCGTAGATCTCCTCGTCCTTGCCGATCTCCACGATCCGCCCGAGGTACATCACCCCGACCCGGTCCGAGATGTGCCGCACGATCGACAGGTCGTGCGCGATGAAGACGTACGACAGGTCGAAGTCGTTCTGGAGCCGGTCCAGCAGGTTGATCACCTGGGCCTGCACGGAGACGTCGAGCGCGGACACCGGTTCGTCGGCGACGATCACCTCGGGGCGCAGCGCCAGCCCCCGTGCGATGCCGATGCGCTGCCGCTGTCCGCCGGAGAACTGGTGCGGATAGCGGTTGATGTACTCGGGGTTGAGCCCCACGACGTCCAGCAGCTCCTGGACCCGCCGGCGCCGGTCGCCCTTGGGGGCCGCCTCGGGATGGATCTCGTACGGCTCCCCGATGATGTCGCCGACGGTCATGCGGGGGTTGAGGGAGGTGTAGGGGTCCTGGAAGACCATCTGGATGTTGCGGCGGACCGCCTTGAGCGCACGACCGCCCAGCCTGGTGATGTCCTCGCCCTTGTACTTGATCGACCCCGCCGTCGGCCGCTCAAGATTGACGAGCATCTTGGCAACTGTTGACTTGCCGCAGCCGGACTCCCCGACGATGCCGAGGGTCTCTCCTTTGTTGAGCGTGAAGTCAACACCGTCAACGGCCTTGACCGCACCGATCTGCTTCTTGATCAAGATGCCCTGGGTCAAGGGGTAGTACTTGACCAGTCCACTCACTTCCAGGATCGGCTCAACCACCGCGTCAACCATTGAGGCACTCCCTCCAGAAGTGGCAGGCGCTGCCCCGGTGCCGGTCCACCTCGTACAGCGGTGGCTCGTCGGTGCGGCACACGTCCTGGGCCATGGGGCAACGGGGGTTGAAGGCGCAGCCCGGAGGGATGTCCATGAGGTTGGGCGGCAGGCCCTTGATGGCGTAGAGCTCCTGGCCCTTCTGGTCGAGGCGCGGGATCGAGTCGAGGAGCCCGCGCGTGTACGGGTGCGCCGGCGCCTTGTAGATGTCGTGCACGGGCGCGGACTCGACGATCCGCCCGGCGTACATGACGGCGATCCGGTCGGCGACGTCCGCGACCACGCCCAGGTCGTGGGTGATCAGGATCAGCCCCATGCGGTACTCGCGCTGCAACTCCGCGAGCAGGTCCATGACCTGGGCCTGCACGGTCACGTCCAACGCGGTCGTCGGCTCGTCGGCGATGATGAGCGCCGGTTCCAGGGCCAGCGCCATGGCGATCATGATGCGCTGGCGCATCCCGCCGGAGAACTGGTGCGGGTAGTCCCGCACCCGCTGGGCGGCCGCCGGGATCCGTACCCGGTCCATCAGCTCGACGGCCCTGGCCCGCGCGTCCTTCTTCGGCATCCCGCGGTGCACGACGAACATCTCGGCGAGCTGGTCGCCCACGCTCAGCACCGGGTTCAGCGCCGACAACGCGTCCTGGAAGATCATCGCCATCTCGGCGCCCCGGATCCTCCGTCTCTCCTCTTCCTTCAGTTTCAGCAGGTCGCGCCCCCGGAAGAGGATCTCGCCCCCGCCGATCCGCCCGGGCGGCATGTCGAGGATCCCCATGACGGCCTGTGCGGTCACCGACTTGCCGGACCCCGACTCGCCCAGCACGGCCAGCGTCTCCCCCTCGTCGACGGCGTACGAGACGCCGTTGACCGCCTTCGCGACCCCGTCTCGTGTCCGGAACTCCACGTGCAGGTCGCGCACTTCGAGCAGCACGGCGGCGCTCACCTCAGCTTCGGGTCGAGGGCGTCGCGCACCGCGTCGCCGAGCATGATGAAGGCCAGGACGGTGAGTGCGAGGGCCCCGGAGGGCCACAGCAGCGCGTGCGGGGCGTTGCGGATGTAGGGCGAGGCGGCGGAGATGTCGATGCCCCAGGAGACGCTGGGCGGCTTCAGCCCGACGCCGAGGTACGACAGGGTCGCCTCCAGGGCGATGTAGGTGCCGAGCGCGATGGTCGCGACGACGATCACGGGCGCCACCGCGTTCGGCGCGATGTGCCGGAGCAGGATGCGGGAGTTGGAGGCGCCGAGGGCACGGGCCGCCTGGACGTAGTCGTTCTGCTTCGCGGTGATCACCGAGCCGCGGGCGATCCGGGAGATCTGCGGCCAGCCGAGCAGCACCATGAACCCGATCACCGGCCAGACCGTATTACTCGTCACCACCGAGAGGAGGACGAGACCGCCAAGGACGACCGGGATCGCGAAGAAGACGTCGGTGATCCGGGAGAGCACCGAGTCCCAGAACCCGCCGAAGAACCCGGCGAGCCCGCCGAGGACCGACCCGAACAGTGCGACCCCGAGGGTGGCGCAGACGCCCACCGTGACGGACGTACGGGCCCCGTAGACGGTCCGCGTGTAGACGTTGCAGCCCTGTCCGTCGTATCCGAAGGGAGCGCCCGGCTGGGAGCCCTCCTGGGCCTTGGCCAGGTCGCACTTGAGCGGGGAGCCGGAGGCGATCAGGGACGGCCACAGGGAGATGACGACGAGGAAGAGGATGACGAGGGCGGAGACGATGAAGACCGGGTTGCGCCGCAGGTCCCGCCAGGCGTCGGACCAGAGCGAGCGCGGTCTGGCGGCCGGCCCGGTGCCGAGCGGTCCGCCCGGTGTCCGCTCCAGCGTCTGCGCCTCGCTCGTCGCGAGGTCCATCGCCCCGCCCGCTCCCGTCCCCGCGATCGCCCGGTCGGGCTCGAACGGCTGCTCAGGCATAGCGGATCCTCGGGTCGAGTACGGCGTAGAGCAGGTCCACCAGGAGGTTGGCCACCAGGAACACCAGGACCAGCACGGTCACGAACCCCACCACCGTCTGGGTGTTCTGCCGCAGGATGCCCTGGTAGAGCTGGTAGCCGACGCCGTGGATGTTGAAGATCCGCTCGGTGACGATCGCGCCGCCCATGAGCGCGCCGATGTCGGTGCCGATGAAGGTGACGACGGGGATGAGCGAGTTGCGCAGCAGGTGCCGGGTGATGACCCGGCGTCTGGGCAGCCCTTTGGCGATGGCCGTACGGACGTAGTCGCTCCGTTTGTTCTCGGCGATGGAGGTGCGGGTCAGCCGGGTGACATAGGCGAGCGACACGGAGGCGAGCACCAGCCCCGGCACGATCAGCTCGCCGAAGGTGGCGTCCGGGGAGACGGAGGGTTTGATCCAGCCCCACTCCACGCCCAGCAGCAGCTGGAGCAGCAGGCCGGTCACGAAGGTCGGTACGGAGATGACGACCAGGGTGGCCAGCAGCACCCCCGTATCGACGGGCCGCCCGCGCCGCAGACCGGTCACCACACCCAACGTGATGCCGATGACGATCTCGAAGAGGATGGCGACGATCGTCAGCCGGATGGTGACGGGGAACGCGGTGGACATCAGCTCGGTGACCGGCTGCCCGTTGAACGCCGTGCCGAAGTCGCCGGTGAAGACGTTCCCCATGTAGGTGAGGTATTGCTGCCACACCGGCTTGTCGAGTCCGAACTCCTTCTTCAGCTGGGCGGCGGTCGCCGGATCGCACGCGCGCTCACCGCACAGTCCCGCGATCGGGTCGCCCATGACATTGACCATGAGGAAGATCAGCAGCGTGGCCCCGACGAACACCGGGATCATCTGGAGCAGCCGCCGGACGACATAGCGCCCCATGCCGGTTCAGCTGACCTTGATCTCGTTGTAGACGGGGACGCTGAACGGATTGAGGGCCACGTTCGACAGCCGCTCGGAGTAGCCGGCGCTGCCGTTCTGGTACCAGAGCGGAATGGCGGCCATGTTGTCGCGGACGACGCCTTCGGCCTGCTGGAAGGTGGACACGGCCTTGGCGGTGTCGGTCTCGGCGTTCGCCTGGTCGACGAGTTTGTCGAAGTCCTTGTCGGACCACTTGCCGTCGTTGGAGGAGGCGTTCGTGTAGTAGAGCGGCTGGAGGAAGTTCTGGATGAGCGGGTAGTCCATCTGCCAGCCCGCGCGGAACGGTCCGGTCATCTTGTGCTGCCCGATCTGGTTCCGGAAGTCGGCGAACGTACCGATCGGATTCCCGACACACGCCTTGTCGTTGCCCAGCGCGTTGTTGATGGAGTTGCACACGGCGTCCACCCACATCCTGTGCGAGCCGGTGTCGGCGTTGTACGTGATCTTGAGCTGTCCGCCGGGTAGTCCCCCGCCCTCCTGGATGAGCTGCTTGGCCTGGGCGGGGTCGTAGTCGCAGGCGCTCCCGCACAGCCCTTCCTTGAAGCCGCCGGCCGCGCCGAGCACGGGCGAGGTCCAGTCGGTGGCCGGAGTGCGGGTGTTCTGGAAGATGGTGTCGGTGATCTGCTTCCGGTTGATGGCCATGGAGATGCCGGTGCGGACCTTGTCCGAGCCGCTCTTGTTCCAGGCGCTGTCGTAATAGGGGAAGGCGAGCGTCTGGATGATGCCGGCCGGGGTGTTGATGTAACGGTCACCGAGGTCGTTCTTGACGTTCTTGAGCTGCGAGGCGGGAACGTCGTCGACGAGGTCCAGGTTGCCGGCGATGAGGTCGGTGTAGGCGGTGTCGTTGTCCGTGTAGACCTTGAGGGTCACCCCGGCGTTCTGCGCCTTGTCGGCACCGGGATAGCCGTCCCACTTCTTCAGGGCCATCTGCGAGCCCTTCGTGTACGACTCGATGCGGTACGGCCCGTCGCCCACCGGTTGCTTCAGCCAGCCGGCGTGGTCGGTGAAGAAGGACTGCGACAGCGGGGCGAAGGCTGCGTAGCCGAGGGTGTCGGGGAAGCTGGAGAACTTCTGGTCGAGCGCGACGGTGAAGGTGCTGTCGTCGACGACCTTCAGGCCGGAGAGCGTGTCGGCGCTCTGCGAGCCGGTGTCCGGGTGAACCTTGTCGTAGCCCTGGATGTAGCCGAAGAAGTAGGCGTTCTTCTGGTTGTTCCGGAGACTCGCTCCGTAGTTCCAGGCGTCGACGAACGACTTGGCGGTCACCTTCTCGCCGTTGGAGAAGGTCCAGCCGTCCTTGAGCGTGATCGTGAAGTTCTGCGAGTCGCTCGTGTCGATCTTCTGGGCGAGCATGTCCGTGGCCTTGCCGGTCTTCGGGTCGTACTTCTTCAGACCCCGGAAGATCATGTCGAGGACCTTGCCGCCCTGGACCTCGTTGGTGTTGGACGGCTCCAGGGGGTTCTGCGGGTCACCCCAGGAGGAGCTGAGCACGCCGCTCCCGCCTCCGCCGCCCCCGCCGCTGCCGCCGCCCCCGCAGGCCGTGGCGGCGAGCGCCACCACCACCGCGCAGGCCGCCCCTCGGGCGTGCGTGGCTGAACGCATGGCGTGCCTCCTCCGTGAAAGGTGATCCGTCGGGATCCGTTGATCTCGTCAAGGTCGCTTGATCCGTCGAGATCGCTTGATCCATGGATGCTCCGCTATCGGTCAATATCGACCCAATAGCCCTGTACCGCTCACCCACTGCCCCGAACGGAGGCCTCCCGGCGGCCCCATGCCGACCTTTAGAGGGACACGTCACCCGATTGCAGGCACCCCTCCGGGACGCCCTTGAGGATCTTGTGAAGGCGATGCAATGGATCCCCGCGCAACGATGCCGAAACGTTGGATTGCGACCCGGCGATGTACGCATTTCGGCACCCAGGCGTCCGCATAACGAACTCCTTGCCCGATTTGCGCAGTTCGCCCGAACTAAAGCACGGTGCGATTACGAGGCGCTACCCGCGTAGCTACGGAACGGTCAAGTCGAGGCAAAGAAAGTAAAGAGAAGCCCAAGCCGACCGAGAATTTATTGACCTTGAATGAATTGCGTTGAAAAAGTCCGGCGTAGCCCGTAGGGGAGTGTGCCCTGCGGAGTCATCAGACCCTCCCTTGGGCCAGGAGCACCATGACCCCCCCAACTCCATCCGCGGCTGCCCCGCTCGAGGTGACCGACGAGACCGAGAAGAAGTCGATCACTTCGGACGGCTCGAAGGGCGCCGAGAGCAGGTCCCCTGGACAGCTCGCGTGGCGCCGCTTCAAGCGGGACCGCACGGGCGTCATATCCGCGATCATCGTGATCTTCTTCTTCGTGATCGCGCTGGCCGCCCCGCTCATCGCCAAGCTGTACGGGAAGGATCCGTACACCACGTACGGGCTGAACACGCCTGGACTGCTCGGGGACAACGGCTTCCCGGTCAAGCCCAACGGCGGCATCAGCCCGGACTTCTGGTTCGGCATCGACCCGCAGCTCGGCCGTGACGTCTTCACCTTCCTGCTCTACGCGATCCGCAACTCGCTGCTGATCTCCGTCGCCATCACGCTCTTCGTCGTGGTCCTCGGTGTGGTGGTCGGCGTGACCGCCGGCTACATGGGCGGCAAGACGGACTGGTTCTTCGGCCGGGTCATCGACATCCTGCTCGCCTTCCCGCAGCAGCTGTTCTTCGTAGCCTTCACCCCCGTGGTCGTCTCCTTGTTCGTGCCGGACAACGAGAACACCCCGACCTGGCTCGTCGTCATCTGCCTCGTCGGCCTCCTGACGGCCTTCGGCTGGGCCTCCATCGCCCGGCTGCTGCGCGGCCAGGTGCTGGCCCTGCGTGAACGGGAGTTCGTCGAGGCCGCCAAGGTCACGGGCGCGTCTCCGGCACGCATCATCTTCAAGGAGCTGCTGCCGAACCTGTGGACGCCGATCTTGATCCAGGGAACTCTGACGCTCCCGGCGATGGTCACGACGGAGGCAGGTCTCGCGTTCCTGGGTGTCGGTCTTCAGGACCCGACCCCCGACTGGGGCGTCATGATCGGATACGCCGCCAAGTTCTACCAGGACGACATCACCTTCCTGCTCTTCCCGGGCGTGGCCATGGTGATCTTCGTGCTGGCGTTCAACCTTCTCGGTGACTCGATGCGTGACGCGCTCGACCCGAAGACCAAGCGCTGATCTCCGGCTTCTTCAGGACCACGGCAAAGGCGCCGGGTGCCGGATTTCTCTCATCAACCCACATCAAGGCAGGATGCGATGTCTTTCTCGCGCAGAAACTTCCTGATAGCCACCGGTGTCGCGGCGGCGGCGGGCTCCGTGCTGACCGCGTGCAGCAGCGGTGACTCCTCCAGCGGCGGCAGCAGCGGCGGCAAGCAGGAGGCCGCCAAGGCCCAGACCACCACGGTCAAGATCGGCACGGCGGAGGACTCCAAGGGGCCGGCTCCGGAGGTCTCCGGCGCGAAGAAGGGCGGCAAGGTCTACCTTCTGAACGACGACGACTTCTCGCACCTCGACCCGCAGCGCGTCTACTACGCCTGGAACTCCCTCGCGGTCGTCGTCATCAACCGCGCCCTGACCGGTTACAAGGTCGCGGACGACGGTTCCCAGACCCTCGTCGGCGACCTCGCCACCGACACGGGCACGATGAAGGACGGCGGCAAGACCTGGTCCTTCACCCTGAAGGACGGCGTCAAGTGGGAGGACGGCTCCGACGTCACCGTCGACGACGTCCGCCACGGTTTCGAGCGTGCCTTCGCCAGCTACATCACCGAGGGCGCCATGTACGTCCAGTCGTGGCTGACGGGCTCCACGGACTACCGCAAGTCCTACTCGGGTCCGTACTCGGGCAAGCACCTGAAGTCGATCACGACGAGCGGGAAGACCATCACCTTCCACCTCTCCGAGGCCCGCCCGGACTTCAACTACGTCGTCGCGATGCAGACGTACGCGCCGACCCCGGTGAAGCACGACACCAAGCAGAACTACGACAAGAAGCCGTTCTCCAACGGCCCCTACAAGGTCAAGTCGCACGACACCGACAAGTCGATGGTGCTCGTCCGCAACGAGCACTGGGACGCGAGCACGGACCCGATCCGCAACGCCTACCCGGACGAGTTCGACTTCTCCTTCGGTATCGAGCAGCTGACGGCGATCGACCGTCTGCTGGCCGACTCCGGCAACGACCAGTACGCCGTCTCGTGGCGCACCATCCCGCAGGAGCGCATCCAGAAGGCGCAGTCCGAGGCCAAGGACCGTATCTTCCAGGGTCTGAGCAGCGGCGTCAGCGTCTACTGGATCAACACCACCCGGGTCGAGGACAAGGACGTCCGCGAGGCCATCATCAAGGCCTGGCCGACCGCCGCGATCCGTCAGCTCCAGGGTGGCTCGGTCCGCGGTGACTACGCGACCGGCATCATGAGCCCGCTCGTCGCCGGCTACAAGTCGCAGGACGTCTGGGGCAAGCTGAAGAACCCGGCGGGCGACCCGGCGGCCGCGAAGAAGATCCTGGAGAAGGCCGGCAAGACCGGCGCCAAGATCGTCTACGCGTACCAGCAGGACCCGACCCAGGCGAAGATCAAGGTCGTCGTGGAGAACGCCCTCAAGGCGGCCGGCTTCGACGTCGTCTCCAAGGGCATCGACTCCACCACCTGGTACGACCAGACCGGCAAGGTCGCCAACCCGTACGACATCTACTGGGGTGGCTGGTCCTCCGACTGGCCGACCGGTTACTCGGTCTTCCAGCCGCTGTTCGACAGCAAGGCGATCGCTGACGGCGGCTCGAACTACTCGCACCTGAAGGACCCGGCCGTCGACGCCGCCATCAAGGCCGCGACCGCCGAGACCGACAACGACAAGGCCAACGCCATGTGGGCCGCCCTGGACAAGCAGGTCACCGAGGACGCAGCGTTCATCCCGGACGTCTACATGCGCCGTCTGTACCTGCACGGCTCCAAGCTCGGCAACGTCAAGATGGACCCGAACTTCGACGGCTGCATGCTCTACAAGCTGTACGTCAAGGCCTGATCCATCACCTGAGAGGTGGGGCGGCTCCGGTCGCCCCACCCTCGGCTCGTCCACCGGACCTCCGGTCACCCCGGCACGGCCCGATCCGCACGACGGCCCTCCCAGGAAAGCCACCTCCCCATGTTTCGCTTCCTCGTCCGCCGCATCCTCGGCGCCGTAATCACGCTGTTCATCATCAGCGCGATCACCTTCCTGCTCTTCTACGCGGTGCCTCGTGACCCGGCGCGGATGGCCTGCGGCAAGCTCTGCACGCCGGAGACGCTTCAGCTGATCCGCCACAACATGGGAATCGACGAGGCGTTGCCCGTCCAGTACTGGCACTGGCTCACGGGCATCGTCCTGGGACGCGAATACCCGGGCTTCGGCCACTGCAACGCCCCGTGCCTGGGCTACTCGTTCGTGAACCGCGAGCCCGTGCTCTCCACGATCGCGGACCGCTTCCCGACGACGGTCTCCCTCGCCCTCGGCTCCGCCGTGGTGTTCCTCATCTTCGGTATCGGCGCCGGCATGCTCGCCGCGGTCAAGCAGGGCAAGGCCCTCGACAAGATCGCCAGCAGCGCGTCCCTGGTCGCCTCGTCGATGCAGATCTACTTCGTCGGCCCGCTGGCCCTGTACTTCCTCGTGTACCAGTTCCACATCCTTGACCAGCCGTCGTACAACAGCTTCCTCGACAACCCGCTCTCCTGGGCCAACGGTCTCCTGGTGCCCTGGCTGGTGCTGGCGCTGATCTGGACCGCCAACTACACGCGTATGACGCGCTCCCAGCTGGTCGAGACGCTCACCGAGGACTATGTGCGCACCGCCCGGGCCAAGGGCATGTCGCGGCGCAACGTCTTCTTCCGCTTCGCCTGGCGCGGCGCGATGGCCCCCATCATCACGATCTTCGGCATCGACCTGGGCACCCTGCTCGGCGGCGCGATGATCACCGAATTCACCTTCAGCCTCCAGGGCATCGGCCTGCTGTCCGTAAAGTCGGTGCAGACCAACGACCTGCCCATGCTGCTCGGCATCATGGTGATCACGTCGTCCTTCGTGGTGATCGCCAACATCGTCGTCGACGCCATCTACGGCCTCATCGACCCGCGTATCCGGCTCGCCTGACGCCGCCCGCCCCTACCAGCACCCCGCATCACCCCCCTCTGGAGCGTCCCCGTGACGAGCACCGATCAGCAGCCCTTCCTGTCCGTCAAGGACCTGAAGGTGCACTTCTCGACCGAGGACGGCGTCGTCAAGGCCGTCGACGGCCTCTCCTTCGACCTCATGCGCGGCAAGACGCTGGGCATCGTGGGTGAGTCGGGGTCCGGCAAGTCGGTCACCAACCTGACCATCCTGGGCCTGCACAACCCGGACAGCACCACGGTCGAGGGCTCCATCGAGCTGGACGGCCAGGAGCTGAACGGCGCCCCGGAGAAGACGCTGGAGCACCTCCGCGGCAACAAGATGGCGATGATCTTCCAGGACGCGCTCGCCTCGCTGTCGCCCTACCACACCATCGGTACCCAGATCGCCGAGGTTTACCGCAAGCACAAGGGCGCATCCAAGAAGGAGGCCCGGGAGCGGGCCATCGAGATGCTCCGGCGGGTCGGGATCCCCCAGCCCGAGATGCGCGTCGACGACTACCCCCACCAGTTCTCCGGCGGTATGCGCCAGCGCGCGATGATCGCCATGGCCCTGGTCTGCGACCCCGAGCTGCTGATCGCCGACGAGCCGACCACCGCGCTCGACGTGACGGTCCAGGCCCAGATCATGGACCTGCTCAAGGACCTCCAGAAGGAGTTCGGCACCGCGATCATCTTCATCACCCACGACCTGGGTGTGATCGCGGACATCGCCGACGAGGTGCTGGTCATGTACGGCGGCCGGTGCGTGGAGCGCGGCACGAAGAAGGAGGTGCTGAGCGCCCCTCAGCACCCGTACACGTGGGGCCTGCTGGCTTCCATGCCGAGCCTGGACGGCCCGGTGGACGTCCCGCTGAACCCGATCCCGGGTTCCCCGCCGTCCCTCCTCAACCCGCCCTCGGGCTGCCGTTTCCACCCGCGCTGCGCCTTCGCCGAGAAGGTGGACGGCAACCGGTGTGCCACGGAGAGCCCGGTCCTGGAGATCGTGGACGGCCGGGGCAAGGCCTGCCACCTCACGGACGAGCAGCGGGCCGAGTACCTGGCCGACCTGACCGCGGCCAAGCAGCACTGACGTACAAGAGACGGGACATCACCACCATGAGCAGCACCACTCCCCTCCTGGACGTCTCCGGGCTGACCAAACACTTCCCGATCAAGGGCGGCTTCCCGATCCGGCGCACGGTCGGCGCGGTCCAGGCCGTCGACGGCGTGGACTTCCAGGTCGCCGAGGGCGAGAGCCTGGGCCTGGTCGGCGAGTCCGGCTGCGGCAAGTCCACGACCGGCCGGCTGATCACCCGCCTGCTGGAGCCGACCGACGGCAAGGTCACCTACCGGGGCCAGGACATCACGCACGCCAGCCGCAAGGAGCTGGCACCGGTCCGCTCCGAGATCCAGATGATCTTCCAGGACCCGTACGCCTCGCTGAACCCCCGCCACACGGTCGGCAAGATCATCTCCGGCCCGATGGAGATCAACGACATCAACCCGGCCGGCGGTCGCGAGAAGCGGGTCCGGGAGCTGCTGGAGATCGTCGGCCTGAACCCCGAGCACTTCAACCGCTTCCCGCACGAGTTCTCCGGCGGCCAGCGGCAGCGTATCGGCGTGGCCCGTGCCCTGGCCCTGGAGCCGAAGCTGATCGTCGCCGACGAGCCGGTCTCGGCCCTCGACGTCTCCATCCAGGCCCAGGTCGTGAACCTTCTCCAGAAGGTCCAGAGGGAACTGGGCATCGCGTTCGTCTTCATCGCCCACGACCTGGCGATCGTGCGGCACTTCTCACAGCGCGTCGCGGTGATGTACCTCGGTAAGATCGTCGAGATCGCCGATCGCGAGGACCTGTACGACAACCCGCGCCACCCCTACACGCGGGCCCTGCTGTCCGCCGTGCCCGAGGCGACGGTGGAGGCGGAGCCGCGCGAGCGGATCCGCCTGGTCGGAGACGTCCCGTCGCCGATCAACCCGCCGTCCGGCTGCCGCTTCCGCACCCGTTGCTGGAAGGCGACGGAGAAGTGCGCGACGGAAGCGCCGCCGCTGGTCCAGGCCGACGGCAACAAGCCCGGCCACCTCACCGCCTGCCACTACCCCGAGGCCCGGGACACGGTTCCCGCCCCGCGCCTCTCCAAGGACCCCGAGGCAGCGGCCTGACACACCCCTTTTCCGTCAGCCGCCGCCTGCGGAACGGACTTTCACCGGCCCATTGACCCGAGCCCTGAACGTCCGCTCCAGGGGAGCAAGGGCCCGCACCTCCCCAGGTGCGGGCCCTTCTCATACATCGACGAAGATTTCCTCGGCGTCATCCGCGCGCAAGGCCCGGATCACCCAGGTGGTGAGCTCATCCGGATCCTTGCTGGCGTTCACCCGCGCACGAACAGCGTCACCAACCGAGATGCCGCGCCATTCCAAGACGCTCACGACCATCTGGTAACGCTCCCGAAGGCGCCCGGCCCGGAATCCTTCCTCCCAACCCTCGCTCCAGGCCTCGCTCTGGGCCTCTCGCCGGCCCTCCACACGTCCTTCCTCACGCACCTGCTCTGCCAGCGGATGCCGCCAGAAGTACTGAATCCCCGTCACCCGGCTCCTCCTAGTCCACTCCGTCCGACTACCGACCGCCCGGCGGCGGCAGCCTCTACTGGCCGCCCACTGGCTTTCCCTTGTGGCAGTGAGCCATGTCAAGGGTGATCGGAAGGTCATCGGCACCCTCGACTCGGTTCGCGGATGCACGGCTCTGCCTCAGAGCCAGGCGGCCCCAACGCTCACTCTCCGGCGAACAACTCCGCAGCGTCCATGACGTGCATCGCCCGTTGCGTCCAGGCTTCCAGTTGGTCCAGTTCCGTACAGGCCTTCACCCGCTCGCGGACGGCGAAGCTCACCGGCATTCCGCGCCACTGCAAGATCTGGAGAACCGTCTCGGCCTTGGCCTCGGCCCAGCCTTGCTCGCGACCTTCCCGACGCCCTTCCTGACGCCCTTCCTGACGGCCTTCCTCGCGGCCTTCCTCGCGGCCTTCCTCGCGGCCTTCCTCGCGCACCTGCTCCGCCAGCTCGTGCCGCCAGAAGTACTGGATCTCCGTCATCAGGTCCCTCCACATCTGTTTCGCCCTGGAATCAGCCAGGCACGAATCGACGAACTGCACGAGGACCGCGGCACTGTCACGGTCGATGGTTTTCAAGGCGGCTGCCAGGGATTCCAGTATGGCCGCGGCCCGCGGACCCCGCCCGTGTGTCATGGCCGAAAGCGCCGCAAGAGATACGTCGCTCTCGGCCTGCCGCTTGTCCGCGATCACCGGCACGTTGTCCGGCCCCAGCACCAACGGCCGTACCGTCAGCGACTCCCATCCTGGAAACCCCAGCTGGATGGGGCGAGACGCCCACTCCGCCGTCGCACGGCTCTGCGTGATGACGATGAGCACCGGCTCACAGCGGTACTTCTCGTAGAGATACGACAGGTAGTAAGGCCAGCTTCCGCGCTTGCGGTCATCGATCTTCCCCTGTGACTCGACGACCAGCAGATACGTCCCCTGCTCCGTCTCCGCCCGCAGCAACGTATCCACCCGACGCTCGACCGGCTCGGCCTCCGTGAGATCCACGTTCAGCGCGGCGAACGTCCGAGGTTCCGGAAACGGCAGAGACAAGACCTGCCGTAAGGCCTTGGTCAGCAACCCCGGCTCCTTCTGGAAGATCCGATGCAACGCCTCATGCGACGACCCCACCATCACGCCACCCCCAACTCGCACCACACGTACTTGCCCCGGTCGCCAAAGCGGGACGACGGCTGCCAGCCCCAGCAGTCCGCACACGCCACCACCAGCCCCAACCCCCGCCCCACCTCTTCGAGCCCCGTCACCGCCTCCAACGACCCAGGCGGCTCCGGAGGCACGGGATCCGCATCCCACGCCCCGATCCACACCACCCCCTCCGGGGAGCGCCGCACCCTCAGCGCGGCCGGCCCCTTCGTGTGCCGCACGGCATTGGAGACCAGCTCGGCGGCGAGGAGTTCCGCCGTGTCTGCCAGGCCGATCAGCCCGTGCATGGTCAGGATCAGGCGCAGGGTGCGGCGGGAGATCGTCACGGCTCTCAGGTCGTTGGGAACGTGGAGCGTGTAGTCCCAGGTCTCGGGCATGCGTCATCAACTCCGTCAGGTGAAGGGGATTTCACGCAGGTGGCATCGCCGCACGAGAACGGTGCGGTGCACTTCCGCAGCGTGTCCGTTACGTCACCGACAGTAGGGGTCAATTTTGGCACCACGCAAGTCGTTGCCATAATCTGACGCTCGAACGAGTCACTGCCTCTGGGCAGTCGGGGTGGAGGAGGGCGCCATGCCACGCAGGCAGCAGGCCACCGCGCGTCAGCAGCGGCTGGGCGTTGAGCTGCGGAAATTGCGCGAAGCGGCGGGGCTCAGAGGTCGCGACGCCGCCGAACTGCTGGGAACCGACTCCGCACAGGTGAGCCAGTTCGAAGCCGGTCTCGCCGGCGTCAGCGAGGCGCGTGTACGCCGGATCGCCGCCCACTACGCCTGCACGGACCAGGAACTCGTCGACGCCCTCGCGGCGATGGCCGCCGATCGGACACGCGGGTGGTGGGAGGAATACCGGGGGCGCCTGCCCTCGTCGTTCCTGGATCTGTCGGAACTGGAGTACCACGCCGCCTACCAGTGGGACGTGGAGTTCCTCTTCATTCCCGGGCTTCTCCAGACCGAGGACTACGCACGCGCGCTCTTCTCGTCCCGTGTTCCCCAACTCCCCGAAGAGGAGAGGGAGCTGCGTGTCCGGCACCGCATGCAGAGGCGCGTCATCCTGGAGAAGGCAAGGCCCGCGCCGTACGAGGCCGTGATCCACGAAGCGGCGCTTCGCATGATGGTGGGAAGCCGCACCGCCGCACGATCTCAACTCCTCCGGGTGCTGGAGCTTTCCGAGGCCGAGGGCACCTCGGTACGCGTGATCCCCTTCGATCTGGAGTACTTCATCGACCTGGGTGCCGCCATGGTGTACACCGGAGGCGCCGTCCCCAAGTTGGACACCGTCGTACAAGACAGCCCGCACGGCACGGGCTTCGTCGACTCCGAGGCACAGCTGGGTGTCTTCCGAACGCACTTCCGTAGATTGGAGTCGGCATCACTCGACCCGGACCGTTCGCGTGACTTCATCCACAGGCTGACGAAGGAGCCGTGAGGCACCCATGACCGACCTCGACAACTGGCGCAAGTCGTCCTACTCCGGCGGCGGCGACGGCAACGCCTGCGTCGAGGTCGCCCACCACCCCACCCACATATCCGTCCGCGACTCCAAAACCCCCGCCGCAGCCACCCTCACCTTCCCCGCCGCCGCCTTCGCCGGGTTCCTCGCGGCGCTCAAAGTGCCCGGCTCCGCAGGAAGTTGATAGAAGCTCAAGAAGAAGCCCGTTCCTGACCCCGCGTTCAACATCATGTGCCACACTGCCGCGGTGGTCGATCATTCGTACGCGGATCTCTCGCTCGCCGCGCTCTACGACAGCCTCAACCCGTGGGGGCCGGGTGACGACTTCTACCTGGACCTGGTGATGGCCGCCGGGTCCGTGCTCGACGTCGGCTGCGGTACCGGGCGGTTGCTGCGGCGGGCCCGCGGCGAGGGGCACGGTGGGCGGCTCGCGGGGCTCGATCCCGCCGCCGCGATGCTCGTGCAGGCACGGCGCGGAGAGTCCGCCGTCGAGTGGGTGCTCGGGGATCTGCGTACCCGTAGCTGGGACACCGACGGCTTCGACCTCGTCGTCATGACCGGCCACGCGTTCCAGGAGCTGCTCGGGGACGAGGAGTTGCGGGCGGCGCTGGCCGCGGTGCGCAGTGCGCTGTCCGCGACGGGCCGCTTCGTGTTCGAGACCCGTAACCCCGCCGCCCGGGCCTGGGAGGGCTGGACCCCCGACCGGGTGCGGCACGTCACCGGGCCGGACGGCCGCGCCTTCCGGGTCTGGCACGAGGTCGAGGGGCCGCCGAGCGGGGAACGGGTGACCTTCACCGAGACGTACGAGGGCGGGGCCTGGACGCAGCCCCAGGTGTGCCGGTCCACCCTGCGCTTCCTCGGAACCGATGCCCTCGCCGCCCACCTCGCCGGTGCAGGTCTGGTGGTCGCCGAGCAGTACGGCGACTGGGCGCGCGGGCCGGTCACCTCCGGAAGCCCCGAGATCATCACCGTCGCGCGGCACGCCTGAGGCCCGCGGCCGCCCGAGAGGGGTCGGCGTCCGTCCGGCCCGCGCCGGCGTTGTTCTCCTGCCGCTTCCGCAGCCGCCTCAGGACCAGCCAGCACAGGACGACCTGGACGATGCCCGCGACGGCATGGACGGACGGGGCGTACGTGTCGGGGCCGGGGCTGTGGTCGTCGTAGCCGAAGACCACCGCGCCGAGGAGGAACAGGATCGTCGTCACGACGCCCGAGGGGAAAGTGATGACGGTGACGGCCGCGGCCGCGGCGTCCAGGCCGTGTTCGACGCTCAGGTAGTCGAGGCCGAAGACCGTCACCAGGTACGCCAGCGCGAGGAGCGCTCCCGTCCTCCGGGAGCGGAGCGCCGTGGTTCTGGCTTCCGTGCTCGTCATGCGTCGTCCAGGGTGTGATGCGGGCGGATCAGGTCCCTGAGGTTACCGACGGGCTCTGACCAGGGCTTCTCCGCCCCCCTGCGCATGAGGGCTCTAGTTCTCCTCCTCCAGCGCCGCCAGCGCCGGATCCAGCACGATGTCCTCGTCCCAGGCCTCCGTCGTCGGGTCCTCCGGGAAGTGGCAGGCCGTGAGGTGGCCCGCCCGGTTGCCGGAGATCTGGACCAGCGGGGGTTCCTCCGTCGCACACTTGTCCTGGGCCTTCCAGCAGCGGGTGCGGAAGCGGCAGCCGGACGGCGGGGAGATGGGGGACGGGACGTCGCCGGCCAGGCGGATGCGTTCGCGGCCGGCCGAGTCGGCGTCGGCCGTGAGGTTGACCTCGGGGACGGCGGACAGCAGGGCGTGGGTGTAGGGGTGGCGGGGGCGGGTGTAGATCGCCTCCCGGTCGCCGACCTCGATGATCTTGCCGAGGTACATGACCGCGACGCGCTGCGAGAAGTGCCGTACCACCGCCAGGTCGTGGGCGATGAACAGGAACGCGATGCCCAGTTCCCGCTGCACCTCCTGGAGGAGGTTGACCACCTGGGCCTGGATGGAGACGTCGAGGGCCGAGACCGGCTCGTCGGCGACGATCAGCTTCGGCTCCAGGGCCAGGGCGCGGGCCACGCCGATGCGCTGCCGCTGGCCGCCGGAGAACTCGTGCGGGAAGCGGTTGTAGTGCTCGGGGTTGAGGCCGACGATCTCCAGGAGTTCCCGGACCCGCTTCTCGCGGCCGCCGTCCGGCTCTATCCCGTTGATCTCCATCGGGCCCGAGATGATCTTGCCGACCGTCTGGCGCGGGTTCAGCGACGAGTACGGGTCCTGGAAGATCATCTGGATCTCGGAGCGGATCGGCGCCAGCTCCCTGCGCGACGCGTGGGTGATGTCCTGGCCGCGGTAGCTGATCGCGCCGTTCGTCGGTTCCAGCAGGCGGGTGATCAGCCGGCCGGTCGTGGACTTGCCGCAGCCCGACTCGCCGACCAGGCCGAAGCTCTCCCCCACCCGCACGGTGAGGTCGATGCCGTCCACGGCCTGGACGTGCCCGATCGTCCGCCGGATCGGGAACCCGCCCTTGACCGGGAAGTACTTGGTCAGGCCGGAGACCTCGAGGAGCGGTTCACCGGCAGTCGCCTCACGCGGGGCGGGAAGGACCATGTCCTGGGTCATGACGTGTCGTCTCCTAGCCCAGACCGGGCTTGATCTCTTCGAGGAAGATGGTGCGTTTCTGGTCCGCCGTGAGGTGACACGCCGAGGAGCGGTCGGGGGCCAGCAGGGGCCGTTCGTTGACACACCGGGCGCCGCCGACCCGGTCCTGGAAGGTGCAGCGGGGGTGGAAGCGGCAGCCGGAGGGCGGGGCCAGCAGGGAGGGCGGGGTGCCGGGGATCGGGTTCAGCGGCGTGGCCAGGTCGGAGTCCAGGCGCGGCATCGAGTTGAGCAGGCCCCAGGTGTACGGGTGCTGGGGCGCGCGCAGGACCTCGTCGGTCGTGCCGCGCTCCACCGCGCTGCCCGCGTACATCACCATGATGTCGTCGGCCATGTCGGCGATCACCCCCAGGTCGTGGGTGATGAAGATGATGCCGGATCCGAACTCCTGTTGCAGGTCCTTGAGCAGGTCCAGGATCTGCGCCTGGACGGTCACGTCCAGGGCGGTGGTCGGCTCGTCGGCGATCAGCAGGTCGGGGTCGCAGACCAGGGCCATGGCGATCATCGCGCGCTGGCGCATGCCGCCGGAGAACTGGTGCGGGTAGTCCTTCGCCCGCTCCTTCGGGTTGGGGATGCCGACCTTGGCGAGCATCTCGACCGCCCGGTCCCAGGCCGCCCGCTTGGAGGCGCCCCGGTGTTTCATGAACGGCTCGGCGATCTGCCGGCCGACCGTGTAGTACGGCGACAGCGCGGTGAGCGGGTCCTGGAAGATCATGGCGACCTTGTTGCCGCGCAGCTTCTCCAGTTCCGACTCGCGGGCGGTGATCAACTCCTGGCCGTCCAGGAGGATCTCGCCCTCGACCGTGGTGAACTGCGGGTTGTGCAGGCCGAGGACGGTCAGGTTGGTGACCGACTTCCCGGAGCCCGACTCGCCGACGATCCCGAGGGTCCGGCCCCGCGCCACGTCGAACGACAGCCCGTCCACGGCCCGGACCACGCCGTCCTCGGTCTTGAAGCTGACGTGCAGGTCCCGCACCGAGAGGAAGGCACCCGCGTCGGCCGGTGCGGGGGTGCCGGCGTCCTTGGTCAGAGTGGTCACGACGGTTCTCCTCCTGACCGGCCTAGGCCAGCCGCACGCGCGGGTCGATGAACGCGTAGGCCGCGTCGACGACGATGTTGAAGAGCAGGATCATGGAGGCGGAGAACAGCATGACGCCCAGCAGCAGCGGCAGATCGCTGAACTGCACGGATTCCACCGCGAGGCGCCCGAGACCGGGCAGTCCGAAGGTGTACTCCGTGATGATGGCACCGCCGAGCAGCGAGCCGAGGTCGATACCGAAGATGGTGACGATCGGGATGAGCGAGCCGCGCCAGGCGTAGCGGAAGAAGACGTACTGACGGGACATCCCCTTGGCGCGGGCGGTGCGGACGTGTTCCTCCTGGAGCTGCTCGATCATCGACGAGCGCGCCATACGGGTGTACTGCGAGGCGAAGATCGTGGAGAGCACCACCCACGGGATGATCAGCCCGGTGAACCAGGTGACCGGGTTCGCGGTGAAGTCGTTGTACTCGGGCTTGTCGAAGATGTGGGACTGGTAGACCAGCGCGGCGAGCGCCAGCGGCCCCAGGAAGTAGATCTGCAGCGAACTGATCACCATCGAGCCGGCGGTGACCGTCTTGTCGAGCAGGGTGCCCCGTTTCCACGCAGCGAGCATGCCGGTGCCGAGACCGACGACCAGGAAGACCACCGCGGCCCCCAGGGTCAGCGAGAGCGTGGTGGGCAGGCGGTCCATCATGGTCGCCCAGACCTGGTCGTTGGTGTGGTACGAGTAACCGAAGCAGGGGGCCGGGCACGGACCCTGGGCGAACTGGTTGCTGCCCAGGATCAGGTTGTGCAGGAAGATCCAGTACTGCTCGGGGATCGACTTGTCGAGGCCGAGCACATGGTGGATGTTGGCCAGGCTGGTCGGATTGCAGGTCTTGCCGCACATCAGCAGCGCCGGGTCGCGTGGCATCCCGAAGAAAAGCAAGAACGTCACGATGCTCAACAGGAAGAGGATGACGACGGCACCGAGGATCCGGCGGACGAGGAAGCGCAGCATGCGAGGGGCTTTCTGACGTCGGCGGGCCGGGCGGTACCCGGTGCGCTGTCACCCCGAGGGGCTCAGGCACCGGGTACCGGGCGGGCGAGGGGGGTTACTTGATGTACAGGCGACGCGGGTCGATGCCGCCGATCACGTCGTCGTAGACCAGGCCGCCGACCTTGGAACCGGCGATCTGGACCTGCTTGTAGTCGATGGTGGGCACGGCGTTGATGACGTCCTTGGCCAGGTACTGGTCGATCTTCTCCCACGCGGCCGCCGACTTGACCGGGTCCGTGATCGCGTTCGCGGCGTCGATGTCGGCGTTCACCTTGGGGTCGTTGACGTGCGAGTAGTTGGGCGAGCCGTCGGCGATCACCCGGCCGTCGAACAGCGGCGGGATCACGGTCGAGGCGGACGGCCAGTCGGCGCCCCAGGCGGAGTGGTAGATGTCGTAGTTGTTGTCGACCTTGCCGATCTGGTCGTAGAAGGTCTCGGCAGGGATGTCCTGGCGCTGGACGTTGAAGCCGGCCTTGTCCAGCGCGGCGGCGATGGCGGCGGAGTACTGCTGGCCCTCTGGGGTGTTGATGTAGCCGTAGGTCAGCTTCATGCCGACCTTGCCGGCCTTCTTCAGCAGCGCCTTGGCCTTGGCGGCGTCACCGCCGGGGTTCTTCTTCTTGCCCCACGGGTCGAAGGAGGCGTCGTAGCCGCTGACGGTCGGGCTGATGAAGCCGCCGGCGACCTCCGCGGCGGAGCTGCCGCCGAAGGCACGGATCATCGGGGTGATCGGCAGGGCGTAGGCGATGGCCTCACGGACCGTCTTGTCCTTCAGCGCCGCGTGCGACTGGTTGATGTTGACCTGGCCGACGTAGGGCTGGTAACCGGCCACCGTACGGGCCTTGACGGCCGCGTCGCCCCCGAGGACCGCGGAGATGTTGCCCGCGTCCACCGAGTTGTTGAAGCTGATGCCGGTCTGGTCGGCGCCACTGTCCGCGAGCAGTGCCTTCGTGGAGTCCTCGTACTGGACGTTGAAGCTGAAGTTCATCTGGTCCACGTACTGGTTGCGGATCGGGTCCGTCTTCGCGTCCCAGTTGGTGTTCTTGACCAGCACCATGGACTTGCCGGACTTGAACGACTGGATCTTGTACGGGCCGCTCGTCACCGGCGCCTTGTCGTACTTCTCCTTGGTGTCGCCCTTCTTGGAGACGACGGCGTAGCCGGCCATGGCGAGCGCGTACGGCAGGTCCGGGTGGGCGGTCTTGAAGTGGAAGATGACGGTCTTGCTGTCGGGCGTCTCCAGGACGCTGTCCGACAGGTGCTTGCCCTTGTAGGGGCCGTCGGGGAGCAGCTTGCGGTAGTCGGCGCCGTTGGTGTCGGCCAGCCACTGCTGGAGGTACGTGGGGCCCTGGTTGATGAAGGGCGCGAAGAGCCGCTCGAAGGTCTGGCGGAAGTCCGCGGACGTGATCGGCGTCCCGTCCGAGAACTTGATGCCGTCCTTGAGCGTGTACTTCCAGGTCTTGCCGCCGTCCGTGGTGGTACCGGAGTCGGTGGCCAGGTCGCCGACGACCTCGTGCTTGCTGCCGTCGTTGCTGGTGGCCTTGTAGCCGGTGAGACCTCTGTGGATCAGCGTGGCGAGCGAGCCCTCGTCGGAGACGTAGATCTGCGCGGGGTCGAGGTGCGCGTACGAGTCGCGCTGCAGCACTTCGAGGGTGCCACCGGTCTTCGCGCCCGGCACGGCGGTCGCGGGTCCTGTCGAGTCCTTCGCGTCACCGAACTTGATCGACGCCTGCTGCCGTTTGGCGTTCTGCTGGTCCTTCTTGTCGTTGTCGCTGGCGTTGCTGCCGCCTTTGCTGCAGCCGCTGAGCACGAGTGCCCCGGCCGCAAATATCGACAAAGCGGCGTATGCATGGCGTCCGCCCCTACTCATCACTGAAGTCTCCACCCATCTGTGTGTACGCCGGTGCAAGGAAATGGCCGTGCGGTATCCGGGCGAGGACGCCCACAAGCTCTCGGTCAGCGCGCCGTCTTGGGATCGAAGGCGTCCCGGACCGAGTCCCCGAGCAGGTTGAAGGCGACGACGAAGACGACCATCGAGACGCCGGGGAAGAACATGTACGTGATGTCGTTCTGGAGGACCAGTTCGGTCGAGGCCTTCGAGAACATCTGGCCCCAGTCGGGCGTGGGTTCGACGATGCCGACGCCGAGGAACGACAGACCGGCCTCGATCGTCACGAAGCTGGGGAGGATGTAGGTGGCCTGCACCAGCAGCGGTGTCACCACGTTCGGCAGGATCTCCCTGCGGATGATCCGCCAGGGCGAGGCGCCGCTCACCTTGGCCGCTTCGATGAACTCCCGTTCTCGCAGGGCGAGTGTCGTACCACGCAGAATGCGGGCGAGGCTCATCCAGCCGAGCACCCACTGGACGACGATCAGCGCGACGACGCGCACATAGGTCGGCGTCTCGTCGCGCGGACTGACGAACAGTGAGACGACGACCGGCATGCTGGCGATGAAGAACAGCTGCGAGGGGAAGGCGAGCAGGAAGTCGATGAGCCGGCCGATGAAGAAGTCGGTCTTGCCACCGATGTATCCGGCCGTGACCCCGAGGAGGATGCCGGTGAGGACGACCGCCACGGTGACCGCCAGGGAGATCAGCAGTGACGTTCGGATGCCGTAGATCAGCTTGGTGAACACGTCGTAGCCGTTGCCCGGTTCCAGGCCGAACCAGAACTCGCTGCTGATTCCGCCGTTGGGCTGCACGGGCACACCCGCACTGTCGAAGAGTTCCGGGCGTTCGTCGGCGTAGATGGTGTACGGGTCCTTGCCGTACACCTTCGAGATCAGCGGGGCCGCCGCGGCGACGACGAAGAAGAAGGCCACGACGAACGCCGAGATGACACCGGTGCGGTCACGCTTGAAACGTATCCACATCAGCTGGCCCGGCGACCGGCCCTCGACCTTCACCGTCCCGGTGTTCGTGTCGGGCTGGGGTCCGCCGTCCACGACGGCCGACCTTCCGCCGCCCTCAATGTCCGTAGGACTTGTCACGGTTCGTCCAATTCACAGGTATGGGTGTGCCGAACCGGCGACCGGCGCGGGTGCGCGGCCACCGAGGCGTGATCGATCCGATGAGCGATGATCCGACGAAGCGTCAGGGCATCCCCGCGGTGAGCGGGAATGCCGCAGCCGGACGCGCGTAGGCGAACGGCGGCGCTACACGGCGGACCGCTGCTTCAGGACCAACCGCCGGACGGGCAAGGCCGATCGGACGGAACGGCCGCCGCGGACGGAACGGACGATGGAACCCACCTGGTACCTGTGACACTGCACATGGGACTTCTCCTCATGACTTCACGTGTTCACCAACAGGAGGCTTCCGTCCACACCCTCCGACACCCCTGACGGAGGGTCAGACACCCCCTGGTGCTCGTGAGTCGGGCGCTGTCCCCACAGCGCGAGACCCATTGACCCGAGCGCTACGCGGCTAACTATCTGCCATGAGCCAGGTGCCGACCACTGTCTTTAAATCTCAATTCAGTCACAGCTGGCGCGTAGTTCTTCCGAAAAATGGACAAAGCGTTCGACGGGAGAAGGCCGCGAAACGGACTTGTTACATGGGTATCGGGCGAGGATCTCCGCATTTCGGACAGCGGGTCGAGGATGGCCGACTTCCGCCCGCCCGAAATTGGGTTGCAAAAAGCCCGGGCACCCCCATGATGGGGGCACCCGGGCTCAGGTGTCCTGCGGTCAGCCGTGCTTGGCGCGGCTGGCGGCGCGGGCCCGCTCGCGGGCGTCCAGGTTCACCTTGCGGATGCGAACGGCCTCCGGGGTCACCTCGACGCACTCGTCGTCACGGCAGAACTCCAGCGACTGCTCCAGCGAGAGCTTGCGCGGCGGCACGATCGCCTCGAACGAGTCGGCCGACGACGACCGCATGTTCGTGAGCTTCTTCTCCTTGGTGATGTTCACGTCCATGTCGTCGGAGCGGGAGTTCTCGCCGACGATCATGCCCTCGTACACCTCGGTGCCGGGGTCGGTGAAGAGCACACCGCGCTCCTGGAGGTTCGTCATCGCGAACGCGGTGACGGCACCGGCGCGGTCGGCGACCAGCGAGCCGTTGTTACGGGTCTGCAGGGCACCGAACCAGGGCTCGTGGCCCTCATGGATGGAGTGCCCGATACCCGTGCCGCGGGTCTGCGTCAGGAACTCGGTCCGGAAGCCGATGAGACCGCGGGACGGCACCACGAACTCCATGCGGACCCAGCCCGAGCCGTGGTTGGACATGTTGTCCATCCGGCCCTTGCGGACGCCCATGAGCTGCGTGACGGCGCCCATGTGCTCCTCGGGCACGTCGATCGTCATGCGCTCGACCGGCTCGTACGTCTTGCCGTCGACCTGCTTCGTGACGACCTGCGGCTTGCCGATGGTCAGCTCGAAGCCCTCGCGGCGCATCTGCTCGACCAGGATGGCGAGCGCCAGCTCACCACGGCCCTGGACCTCCCAGGCGTCCGGACGCTCGGTGTCGAGCACGCGGAGGGAGACGTTACCGACCAGCTCGCGGTCGAGGCGGTCCTTGACCTGGCGGGCGGTGACCTTGCGGTCCTTGACCGCGGCCTTGTTGTCGGCACCCTTGCCGGTACCACCGCGGCCGACCAGCGGCGAGGTGTTCGTACCGATGGTCATCGAGATCGCCGGCTCGTCGACCGTGATCAGCGGCAGCGGGATCGGGTTCTCGGTGTCGGCGAGGGTCTCGCCGATCATGATGTCCGAGATGCCGGCGACGGCACAGATGTCGCCCGGGCCCGCCACCTCGGCGGGCTTGCGGGTGAGCGCCTCGGTCATCAGCAGCTCGGTGATGCGCACGTTGGACATCGTGCCGTCACGCTTGATCCACGTGACCGTCTGGCCCTTGCGCAGCTCGCCCTGCTCGACGCGGAGCAGCGCGATACGGCCGAGGAAGTTGTCGGCGTCCAGGTTGGTGACGTGCGCCTGGAGCGGGGCCTCCTCGTCGTACTCGGGAGCCGGGACGTGGGAGAGGATCGTGGAGAAGAACGGCTCCAGGTTGTCGCTGTCGGCCGGGACGGTGCCGTCCTCCGGCTTGGTCAGCGAGGCCACGCCGTCACGCGCACACGCGTAGACGATCGGGAACTCGATCTGGTCCTCGTCGGCGTCCAGGTCGAGGAAGAGGTCGTAGGTCTCGTTGACGACCTCGTCGATCCTGGAGTCCGGGCGGTCCGTCTTGTTGATGCACAGGATGACGGGCAGGCGCTGCTGGAGGGCCTTGCGCAGCACGAACCGGGTCTGCGGCAGCGGTCCCTCGGAGGCGTCCACCAGCAGGACCACCGCGTCCACCATCGACAGACCGCGCTCGACCTCGCCACCGAAGTCGGCGTGGCCCGGGGTGTCGATGATGTTGATGGTGATGACGTCGCCGCCATCCTTGGGGTGGTACTTCACGGCCGTGTTCTTGGCCAGGATCGTGATGCCCTTCTCACGCTCCAGGTCGTTCGAGTCCATCATTCGGTCGTCGAGCGACTCGGCGGCGTGCGCTGCGAAGGCACCGGCCTGCTTCAGCATGGCGTCGACGAGGGTCGTCTTGCCGTGGTCGACGTGGGCGACGATGGCGACGTTGCGGATGTCGTGGCGCGTGGCCATAGTGCGGCGTACTCCCGGAGTATGAGGAAGGGGCCTGCGCGTACATCGGTGTTACGCGGACCCTGCCGGGCTGAACACGCCACGGCCTCACCCCATGGTACGTGCACTCTCCAGTGGGGGCTCGCCGGGCCGCCCCCGCCCTACCCCTTGCTCGGGCTGGGCGACACCTTGGCGCCCTTCTTCAGGAAGCCCATGTCCTGGTACACCGGCGTCTGGAAACCGAAGGCACCCACGTTCACCAGGCCCTTCCGGGCCGCCACGATCTGTGGCCGCTGGTACAGCGGCAGCGACCCCGCCGCCGCCCAGATCCTGGAGTCCGCCTTGCGCAGCAGCCCGTCCGCCTCGTCCTCGTCCAGCGTGCCCAGCGCCTGGTCGAAGAGCTGGTCCACCTGGTCGGTGCCGACCCGCGTGTAGTTCTGCTCGACGTTCAGCGACCCGTCGGCCGCCACCACCGGCTTCGCGTAGATCGGCCGGGCGTCCGTCGCCGGGAACGCGGACGACGGCCACGAGTACAGCGCCAGGTCGTACTGCCCGGACGCGATGTGGTCCTTGAAGTAGCTGTCGTCGGAGACCTTCTTGATCTCGGTCACGATGCCCACCTTGTCCAGCATCTTCGAGATCTGGCCGGCGACCGCCTGGAGCGACTCCGAGCCCGGCCCCGACGGCAGCACGAACCGCAGCGAGAGCGCCTTGCCGTCCTTGGCCAGCGGCCCGGCCGGCGCCCCTCCCCTGGGTGCCGCCGTGCCCTTCGGCGCGTACGCCCCCGGCGCCCCGTGGGCGTGGTCCTTCTGGTGGTCGCGGGTGTCCTTGTCGTGGGCCTTGTCGTCCTCCCCGACGATGTACTGCCCGTCGTGCCCGCCGTCCGACTCGTCGCCCTTGTCGCCCTTCTTCTTCCCGTCCTCCGCTCCGGCCGCCTTGCCGCCGGTCTTGACCGGCCCGCCGGCCACCCAGCCCGCGTCGGCGAGCAGCGCCTGCGCCTCGTGGGTGTCGAGGCCGCCGATGGCCCCGCTGCCGTCGGTGTAGGCGGCCTGCCCGGACAGGGCGACATGGCTGCCGACCGGCACCGCGGGCAGCCCCAGCGGGGTGAGCACCAGCTTGGCGAGCGCCTTGCGGTCCAGGGCGCGGGCGACGGCCCGGCGCACCCGCTCGTCGGCGAGCGGGCCCTCGGAGCCGTTGAGGGCGAGCTGGGTGAAGGCGGGTTCCAGGGACTTGCGGACCTCGAAGTCGTGCAGCTCGTGCTGCTGCTCCAGCCACTTCGCGATGCTCCTGCGGAGCTTCTTCGGCCCGTCGGGGAGCTTCTCCTCGTCCATGCCGAGGGTCAGCGCCCAGGACCGCAGTTTCTTCGCGGAGGTCTTCCCGGCGCCCTGCAGGGGCAGGCCGGTGCCCTTCTCGCGGCCGGCGATGGTGATCCGCTCGGCCTCGGCGGCGTCGATGTCGGCGACGTCGACGGTGCCGGCGGCGAGCGCGGAGGCCCGCTTGTCGCGGTCCACGGCGTGCAGGTCGATCTCGTCGAGCTTGGCGGGACGGCCCCACCAGCGCGGGTTGCGGGTGAGGACGACGTCCTTCTTGGCGGTGTCGACCTTGTCGAGCCGGAAGGGGCCCGCGGTGACGGTGAGCTTGCGGCGGGCGCCGTCGTTGAAGGCGTCCGGGGTGCCCATGACGTCCTTCGGGTACAGCGGCGAGAACAGCGACTTCCAGTCGGCGTACGGCCGGTCGAAAGTGACCCGGACCTCCAGGTCGTTGGCGCCGCGCTCGATCTGGGCGATGCGGTCGTAGCCGGCGTTCCGGGCGGTCCAGTAGGCGGAGTCCTTGCCGGACAGGGCGCGCCACTGGGCGGCGAAGTCGGCGGCGCCGATCTCCCGGCCGTCGCTCCAGACGGCCTGCTGGTCGAGCTTGTAGAGGACGACCTGGCGGGGCTCGGTCTCGATGACCTTCGCGGACTCCAGGTAGTCGGGGTTGCGGACCGGCTTTCCGGTGGCGTCGATGGTGAACATCGACGGCAGGACGGCCTGGGCGACCCGGGTGGTGCCCGCGTCGGCATCGGCCTGGAAGGTGTTGAGGGTCTCCGGTACGGCGTCCACGGCGATCTTCAGGGTGCCGCCCTCGGCGACCGCGTCCCGGGCGACCGGCACGATGTCCTGGCCGGCCAGCGGCTTGCTGGCCTCGTCGTCGGAGCCGCAGCCGGCGAGGAGGGGGACGGCCAAGGCGCCTGCTGCGAGGAAGGCGAGGCTTCGCTGGTAGCGCCGCGATGTGCCGCCGTGGCTCGCCTGCGGGTCCGTGGGGGCTGGTCGCGCCCACGCGGCGGTAGCCGCACATTCAATACGGCCCCGCGCCCCTGAAGGGGCGCTACTGCCGACGCCGTGGTGAGACATCTCTGCTTACCTCCGGGAGGCCCCGTGACACGGGTGCGGTCTGTTCACGTTTGGGGGTATTTTGGAGTTGATCACATGTACGTCAGAAGTACGGACCCCACTGAAATGGACGGGGTCCGTCGGCCGGGTACGACACGGCGGCGGGGGCTGCCAAAGGCCACCCGTGCGGCCCAATGCCGTGCTCCTCCCCGGCGCACACAGAGCGCGTGCGGGCGTGCGACGGAGGCTCGCAATCCGCCAATCGCTGCACATGGCTTCACATCAGTAGGTGTGACGCGCAACACTCGCAGGCGCATGAACGTTGCCACCTTGGACCACGAAGTCCGCGGAAGTGAGGTCACGTCATGTCCGTGCACGACGACCTGACGTCAGTCCAGCGTTGCCTAGAAG
This sequence comes from Streptomyces sp. NPDC047061, assembly GCF_040643955.1. NCBI lineage: Bacteria > Bacillati > Actinomycetota > Actinomycetes > Kitasatosporales > Streptomycetaceae > Streptomyces > Streptomyces sp. NPDC047061. The sequence goes on along the minus strand of NZ_JBEYVI010000015.1, from coordinate 87,976 downwards.
ACCTGAACCGGTCCGTCGGCCGCCTGGAGCAGCAGCTCGGGAGCGGCGGACTGGAGATGCGCCGCGTCCGTGCCGACGCCGATCACCTGCGCGAGAGCGTGGCACTGCTGCGGGAGACGGCCCGCGCCGGCGCCCCGGGCAAGCGCCCCGAGCTCGTGACCATCTCCGACGATCCGTACGACATCAACCTGTGGACGGACACGGACGACGAGGGTCTCGGCGCCCGCGACCGGCACGCCCCCTAGGAGCGCTGACCGCAGGCCATCAACCCCGACCCCGACCGGAGTCATCCATTGGCCACTGGTACGGAACCACATCCGAACAGCGGCGGCGTACGCACCCGTACGCGCGCCGCGATCTCCGCCCCGCACCTGCGGACCGACCGCTGGTGGCTGGCGCCCGCCGTCACCGCGGCCGGTCTGTTCGCGTTCGTCGTCTACTCGACGTGGCGGGCCTTCTCGAACGCGCACTACTACTCGGCGCCGTACGTCTCGCCGTTCTACTCGCCGTGTCTGGCCGAGAACTGCAAGGTCATGCCGTCCGGCCCGAACGCCGACCTCTTCGGCAGCTGGTGGGCGATCTCCCCGGCGATCATCATCCTGATCTTCCCGCTGGGCTTCCGCCTGACCTGCTACTACTACCGCAAGGCGTACTACCGCAGCTTCTGGGCGTCCCCGCCGGCCTGTGCGGTGGCCGAGCCGCACGCGAAGTACACCGGTGAGACCCGCTTCCCGCTGATCCTGCAAAACGTCCACCGGTACTTCTTCTACTTCGCCCTGCTGGTCGCCGGCGTGCTGACCTACGACACGGTCCTGTCGTTCCGGGACACCCACGAGAACTGGGGCCACATGGGCCTCGGCACCCTCGTCTTCCTGGTCAACATCGTGCTGATCTGGGCGTACACACTGTCCTGCCACTCCTGCCGGCACATCGTCGGCGGCAAGCTCAAGCACTTCTCCAAACACCCCGTGCGCTACAAGGCATGGCAGTTCGTGGGCAGGCTCAACGCCCGCCACATGCAGCTGGCCTGGGCGTCGTTGGTGAGCGTGGCGCTCGCCGACTTCTACGTCTATCTGCTCGCGTCCGGTGTCTTCGACGATCCGAGGTTTTTCTGATGCCCGTGGTGGACCGGCAGGAGTGGGACGTCGTCGTGATCGGGGCCGGTGGCGCGGGCCTGCGCGCCGCGATCGAGGCGCGCGAGCGGGGCGCCCGTACGGCGGTGATCTGCAAGTCGTTGTTCGGCAAGGCGCACACGGTGATGGCCGAGGGCGGCATCGCGGCGGCCATGGCCAACGTCAACGAGCACGACAACTGGCAGGTCCACTTCCGCGACACCCTGCGCGGCGGCAAGTTCCTCAACCAGTGGCGGATGGCCGAGCTGCACGCCAAGGAGGCCCCGGACCGGGTCTGGGAGCTGGAGACCTGGGGCGCCCTCTTCGACCGCACGAAGGACGGGAAGATCTCCCAGCGCAACTTCGGCGGCCACGAGTACCCACGCCTCGCGCACGTCGGCGACCGTACCGGCCTCGAACTGATCCGCACCCTCCAGCAGAAGATCGTCTCGCTCCAGCAGGAGGACAAGGAGGAGACCGGCGACTACGAGTCCCGGCTCAAGGTCTTCCAGGAGTGCACGGTCACCCGGATCCTCAAGGACACTGCATCCAACAGCGGCTCCGCCGCGGGCCGGGTCTCGGGGGTCTTCGCGTACGAGCGGGAGACCGGCCGTTTCTTCGTCCTGGAGGCGCCCTCCGTCGTCATCGCGACCGGGGGCATCGGCAAGTCCTTCAAGGTGACGTCGAACTCCTGGGAGTACACCGGGGACGGGCACGCGCTCGCCCTGCTGGCCGGGGCGCCGCTGCTCAACATGGAGTTCGTGCAGTTCCATCCGACCGGCATGGTCTGGCCGCCGTCGGTGAAGGGGATCCTGGTCACGGAGTCGGTGCGCGGCGACGGCGGGGTGCTGCGCAACTCCGAGGGCAAGCGGTTCATGTTCGACTACGTCCCGGACGTCTTCAAGGAGAAGTACGCCGAGTCGGAGGAAGAGGGCGACCGGTGGTACGAGGACCCGGACAACAACCGGCGTCCTCCCGAGCTGCTCCCCCGCGACGAGGTCGCCCGCGCGATCAACTCCGAGGTGAAGGCGGGCCGCGGCTCCCCGCACGGCGGGGTCTTCCTGGACGTGTCGACGCGGATGCCGGCCGAGGTGATCCGGCGGCGGCTGCCGTCCATGTACCACCAGTTCAAGGAGCTGGCCGACGTCGACATCACGGCGGAGGCGATGGAGGTCGGGCCGACCTGCCACTACGTGATGGGCGGGGTCGCGGTGGACTCCGACACCGCCGCAGCCCGTGGCGTGCCGGGGCTGTTCGCGGCCGGTGAGGTGGCCGGCGGGATGCACGGCTCCAACCGGCTGGGCGGCAACTCCCTCTCCGACCTGCTGGTGTTCGGGCGCCGGGCGGGCTGGCACGCCGCCGACCACGCGGCGGACCAGGACGACCGGCCGGCGGTGGACGACGAGCAGATCGACGCGGCGGTGGCCGAGGCGCTGCGGCCCTTCTCCGCGGAGGGCCAGGAACCGGACTCCGGCCCGCCGGAGAACCCGTACACCCTCCACCAGGCGCTCCAGCAGTCCATGAACGACCTGGTCGGCATCATCCGCCGGGAGGGCGAGATGGAGCAGGCCCTGGAGAAGCTCGCCGAGCTGCGGGTACGGGCGCGCCGGGCCGGGGTGGAGGGGCACCGGCAGTTCAACCCGGGCTGGCACCTCGCCCTGGACCTCAGGAACATGCTGCTGGTGAGTGAGTGCGTGGCCCGGGCGGCCCTTGAGCGCACCGAGTCGCGCGGCGGCCACACCCGCGAGGACCATCCGACGATGGACCGCCGCTGGCGCCCCGTCAACCTGCTCTGCCGGCTGGCCGACCCCACGGGCGGGTCGGCGGCCACCGACCCGGAGCGCGGCCAGATCGACCTCACCCGTGAGACCACCGACCCCATCCGAGCCGACCTGCTCGCCCTCTTCGAGAAGGAGGAGCTGGTCAAGTACCTCGCCGAAGAGGAGCTGTACGAATGAGCGGCTACACGGCCCACTTCCGGGTGTGGCGGGGCGACGTCGAGGGCGGCGGCCTGGAGGACTTCAAGGTCGAGGTGAACGACGGCGAGGTGGTCCTCGACATCATCCACCGCATCCAGGCCACCCAGGCCGCCGACCTGGCCGTCCGCTGGAACTGCAAGGCGGGCAAGTGCGGTTCGTGCTCGGCGGAGATCAACGGCCACCCGCGCCTGATGTGCATGACCCGGATGTCCGTCTTCGAGCAGGACGAGACCATCACGGTCACCCCGCTGCGCGCCTTCCCGGTCATCCGCGACCTGGTCACGGACGTCGGCTTCAACTACCAGAAGGCGAGGGAGGTCCCGTCCTTCGTACCGCCCGCCGGCCTCGGCCCCGGCGAGTACCGGATGTACCAGGAGGACGTGGACCGCTCGCAGGAGTTCCGCAAGTGCATCGAGTGCTTCCTGTGCCAGGACACCTGCCATGTCGTCCGTGACCACGAGGAGAACAAGACGGCCTTCGCCGGGCCGCGTTTCCTCATGCGGGTCGCCGAACTGGACATGCACCCGCTGGACGCGGCGGAGACGTCCGGCCTGGACCGCAAGCGCACGGCCCAGGACGAACACGGCCTCGGCTACTGCAACATCACCAAGTGCTGCACGGAGGTCTGCCCGGAGGGCATCCACATCACGGACAACGCCCTGATCCCCCTCAAGGAGCGGGCGGTCGACCGCAAGTACGACCCCCTCGTGTGGCTCGGCTCGAAGATCAGGAGGCGCCCCGCAGGAGGCTGAGCACCTGCCGGAGGTTGAACTCGGCGATGTCCCGCATCTGTTCGCGCTCCGGGAAGTCACCGTCCAGCAGCCGCAGCGGGCCCGCGACGAGGTTGAGGTGCATCGCCAGGCGGTACAGCGCCGTCCGGTCCTCGTCGAGGTCGGCGGTGCGCAGCACGTCGTAGGCGGGCCCGAAGCGGAGCTGGAGGAAGGCGTGCTCCCATTCGGCGTCGAAGTACATCAGGCCTTCGATGTCGATGAGCGCGGGGTCGCCCTCCTCGGTCACCAGGACGTGGTCCGGGCCGAGTTCGCCGTGCACGAGGGAGGCGTGGTCGCGCGGCTCGACCGCGTCGTAGAGCTCGTGCACCCGCTCGGCGAGCGCCTGCCGTACCTCACGCACCCGGGGGTCCCGCTCGGCCACCTCCGCGATGTCGCGCATCGCGCGGTCCGCGACGACCTGTTCGCAGGAGTTGCCGAGCGGCTTCCCGCCCTCCTCCACCAGGGCGGCCTTGCCGTACCCGGCGGAGACGTGCTCCCGGAGCACGCCGAGGGTCCCCGCCAGCCGGGCCAGCGGCACCCGTGCGGCGCCCGGGTCGCTGCGCAGCAGCAGCTCCAGGCTGCCGCCGCGGACGTCCTCGACGACCGCGGCGTACGCGGGCAGGTGCTCGGCCTCCTCGTCCGCGAACAGCAGGCGCGGGGTGCGCACGCCGAGCTCCGTCAGCAGGTCGTGGGCGGACAGGAACAGGCCGAGACCGGAGGCGTGCGCGAAGGGGTCGCGGATGTCGACGTCGGCGGGCCCCCAGTAGTCCTCCTCCGGGGACCAGACGTACGCGATCGCGCTACGGCCGTTGTCGAGGGCGAGCCGGTAGACGCCTTTCTTGCTCCCTCCGCGCAGCCGGGCGACGGCCGCGGGGGCACGGCCGAGGGCCTCGCGGGAGAGCGACGCGAGGTCGTCACGGGTGAGGTGGGCACGAGCGGTTGTCATGGCGTACGGACCCAGTCCTTCCGATAAGAGGTCCAGTCATCCTCGGTGGCGGCGAAGTCGACGTACAGGGCGACGCCGAAGTTAGCGCGATCCGCGTCCGTGCGTGACAGTCCCAGCCGAACCCCGCGCACGGCCGCCGGCACGGTCTCGGCGTGCGCCCAGTGCCCGAACCGGTTCTCGTGATAGAAGGGCAGCCCCATGAGGAGCTCGGTCGACCTGGGCGTGACCTCCAGCGCAAGGCTCGTCTGCTGCGCGACGTAGCCTCCGTACAGGCTCTGCAGGGGCTGCATGGTGTCGTACGACATCACCGCGATCTGATCCACCCGACGAGCGACTTGCCCGAAATACTCCTGTGACCACCATTTCGGATGACCGGTGACGGTACCCCAGAAGGAGTGAAAGGCCGGCAGCGGATCGATCTGGTGTGCGGCGACGGAGAGCAGCGGGGTCGCGGGGCGCAGGGCGTCGAGGAGGGCGAGGTAGTTCCGGTCGCCGGAGTGCAGGGGCTCCAGGTCGAAGTGCACGCCGTCGAACCCGGCCCCGACGACCTGCCGGGCGGATGCGACGACGGCGTCCCGCGTCGCCTTCCTCTCCAGATGCATGGCATCCGGCTTCTCGGGCGCGAGCTCGTCGCCGAGCCAGGCCTGCACCCGGACGCCGGGGAGTTTTCGATGCACGGCTGTTATCAGCCAACGGGCCTTGGGATAGGCCGATTTGGGCAGCGTGCCGTTGTGTTCCAGTGGTCCGGCATGGACGTAGAGGTCGCGTATGCCGGTGTCCGCGAGCCGGGCGGCGAGGGCGGTGACGTCGGCGTCGGTCTTACGACCGTCGACCCAGGCGTGACCGAGCCAGAGGGCGTCCCGGCTCCTGCTGTACGTACCGGCCTTCGGGTCGCCGGTGTAGTTGATGCGGAGGGCGGTCTCGGCGATGAGGAGGGGGACCAGCAGCACGAGGATGACGCGGAGCGTCCATCTGCCGATTTTTTTCCCACCCGCCCAACCCGTGCGGCTTTCGTCGTCGGGTGCGGGTGGCCCCTGCGGGGGTGCGGACGCGTCGGCGACTGCGGGTGGGACCTCGGCGGAGTCCGATGCGTCGGACGGCGCGAGTGACGCCAGTGCGGAGTCCGGTGCGTCGGGCGGCGGGGGTGGTGCCTGGGCAGGGGGTGGTTCGGTGGTGGGTGCGGGTGGTGGTGGTCGGAGTTCCGGTGTGTCGGCGGCTGTGGGTGGCGCCTGGGGCGAGTTTGGTTCGGCGGTGGTTGAGGGGTCTCTCTCCGGGTTTGGGCTCCGTTTCATGTTCTGTCCCCCTTTTCTTGTCGTCCCCCGGCTGCCTCAGCCCCGGTCGCGAAGCCGACTGGCTGCCCATACGCTCCGAAATGTGACGTCATCCTTGATCCGGGGTCGGCCGAGGCATGCCACCGGGCACATAGGTGTGCGGGTGGGGCATGCGGTGCTGGGCGGGGTGACCGGGGTGGTCTGGCTGGTGTTGCCGGTGATGACGAGCGCCACTCAAGATCCGGTTCCCGTGGCGGGTGGCGGGACGGTCGCCACGGCCCGGGCGGCGGACGGGGCGTCGGCCACCGACTACGTCCTGCCGCTCGTCGCCGTCGCGGCGGCCGGTGCCCTGGGCGGCTACGGATACGTACGCCGGATACGCCGGGCCCGCTCCCGCACCACGCCGGGGATCCTCTCCCCCGCCCCGCCGGCTCCGTCGCCCGTCGACGTCAAGCGGCAGGCCCGCGCCTCCCTGGTCCTCGCCGACGACTGCGTACGCACCAGCCGGGAGGCGCTCGGGTACGTCGACGGGGGCGAGTCCGTCGTACGGGCCCTGCGGGCGGCCGAGACCGAGCTGGCGGCCGCGTTCGCGATATGGCGGCGGTACGAGGAGGGGGTGCCGGGGGACGACACCGGCCGGCGTCAGGCGCTGGTGGGGGTGATCGGGCGGTCCGCGGAGGCGGGGCGTCAACTGGACGCGGAGGCGGCGGAGTTCGACGCGGAGTGGGACGCGGGGGACGCGCTGGCGGTGGCCGAGGGGCGGTTCCGGCAGCTTGCGGGGCGGACCGGCGGGGTGGCGGGCGTACTGGCCGGGGCGGGCGAGCGGTACGGCGCGACGGCGGTCGCCTCCGTCGTCGGACATGTCGAACAGGCCAAGGATCGGCTGGTGTTCGCGACCTCGCGGCTCAACCGGGCCCGCCAGGACGCCGATTCAGGCGACGGCGAGGGGTCCCGGCGGGGGGTGCGGGCCGCCGAGGGGGCCGTGGCGCAGGCCGGGGTGCTGCTGGGCGGGGTGGAACGGCTGGTGCGGGAGCTGCAGGCGGCGGCGGGGCTGCTGCCGGCCGCCCTGACGGGCGCGGAGGCGGAGCTGGCGGGTCTGCGCGGGACGGCCCTGCCGGCGCGGCTGGCACACGCCGACACCGTACTGGGCGCGGTGCGGCACGAGGTGACCGGTGGGCCGTACGACCCGTTGGACGCCCTGCGCCGGGTCGTGCGGGCGGTGGAGGGGACGGGGGGCGGGCGGTCCGGGGTGATCGCGGCGGGGGCGGGGCTCGTGGCGCGGAGTGCGCTGGGCGCGGCGGACGACTTCGTCGGGACGCATCGGGCGGCGGTGGGGGCGGAGGCGCGGACGTTGCTGGCGGCAGCGGGGCGGGCTGCGCCCGCGGACACCGACAGGCTCGCGCGGAAGGCGCGGGAGTTGGCGGAGCGGGATGTGCGGGCGCACGGCAACCCGTTCGCCGGGGAGGCCGCGCAGGGGATCGGGGTGGCGGGGGCGGTGCTCGGGGGTGTGCTGCTGGGTGAGGAGGGTGACGGGGGGCCGGTGGTGGCCTTCGGGGGGCCGGAGAGCAGGGGGAGGCTGGGGTAGCGCGTCAGGGGGTGCCACGGGGGACGTCGGGCGGCCGCGGGTGGGTGGGGGCTTGTCGCGCAGTTCCCCGCGCCCCTGAAGGGGCGCCTCGGCTGGTCGCGCCCACGCGGCGGAGCCGCATATCGGACACAGCCCCGCGCCCCTTTGGGGCGCGTTGTTGCGGACGTCGGCTGTAGCGCCCCGTCAGGGGCGCGGGGAACTGCGCGATCGGCCCCCACGGCGCCGCACCGGACAACCGGCCGGAACCACCCCTCCTCAGAACAGGCTGAGCAGCGCCTCCGCAGGGTCGGTCAGGCCCGTCTCGCCGTCCGGCAGCGGGAGTTCGAACCACACCGTCTTCCCGCGCGGTGTCCGGCGCGAGCCCCACGCCGCGCTGAGCAGGCCGACCAGCTGGAGGCCACGCCCGCCCTCGTCGGTGTCCCGGGCGCGGCGGCGCCGGGGCTGGACCAGGCCCGAGTCCCACACCTCGCACACCAGCGTGCGGTCGAGCAGCAGCCGTAGCCTTATCTCGCCCTCGCCGTACCGCAGGGCATTGGTGACCAGTTCGCTGACCAGCAGCTCCGTCGTGTCGACCAGCGGCTCCAGGCCCCACGTGACCAGCTGGCCGCGCGCGTACTCACGGGCGCGGCCCACACTGCGCGGCTCTCGCGGCAGCGCCCAGTCGCCGACCGACTCGGCCGGCAGTCCCTGGACACGTGCCATCAGCAGCGCGATGTCGTCCTCACCATGGTGCGTGTCCAGGGTGCTGAGGACGTGGTCGCAGACGTCCTCCAGGGGCTGGGACGGGTCGGTGAGGGCGCCGACGAAGGCCTGGAGGCCCTCGTCCAGGGGGTGGTCGCGGGACTCGACCAGACCGTCGGTGTAGAGGGCGAGGAGAGAGCCCTCGGGGAGATCCACCTCGACCTCCTCGAAGGGCTCGCCACCGACGCCCAGTGGCATGCCGGGCGGGACGTCGAGCATCAGGGCGTCCTCGCCGGGTTCGACCAGGACCGGCGGCAGGTGGCCGGCGTTGGCGAACGTACAGCGCCGGGTGACGGAGTCGTAGACGGCGTACACGCAGGTCGCGAGGTAGACCTCGGAGAGGTCGGCGTCGCGGGGCTGGCGGGCGGTGCGGGTGGCCTGCTGGACCCCGCCGGGGGTGCCGAGGCCGCGGGCGATCTCGTCCAACGCGGAGAGCACCTCGGCCGGTTCGAGGTCGAGCAGGGCCAGGGTGCGGACCGCCGTGCGGAGTTCGCCCATCGCGACCGCCGCGCGTAGACCCCGGCCCATGACGTCGCCCACCACCAGCGCCGTGCGGTGGCCGGGGAGTTCGATGACGTCGAACCAGTCGCCGCCGACCTCGGTGGCCGCGTTGCCGGGCAGGTAGCGGCAGGCGATGTCGAGGCCCGAGGCCTCCGGGTCGCCGGGCGGGAGCAGGGACCGTTGCAGTATCAACGCCCGTTCGTGTTCGCGCCGGTAGAGGCGGGCGTTGTCGATGCAGACGGCGGCGCGGGCGGCCAGTTCGACGGCCAGGTCCCGGTCGCGGTCGCCGAACGGCTCGCTGCCCTTGGTGCGGGCGAACTGGGCGAGGCCGACGACCGTGTCGTGGGCGACCATGGGCACGGCCAGCGTGGACTGGACGAGGCCGCCCTCCGCCGCCGGCACGTGCTGCGGGCGGGCGGTGCGCAGGGCGTCCGCACACGGGGAGTTGAAGGGGTAGTGGTGGACCGCGCCGACGGCCACCGGGACGCCGCCGCCCACGAAGGGCGCGTCGGAGACCGCGCTGGCGAACGCGACCCGGCGCAGCTCGGCGCTGCCGTCGGCGAGGCCCGGCGGGGTCTCGTCGCCGGCCAGCAGACCCTGGTAGAGGTCGACGGTGGCGATGTCGCAGAAGCCGGGCACGACCACGTCGAGGAGTTCGCGGGCGGTGGTCTCCAGGTCGAGGGAGTTGCCGATGCGGGCGCCGGCCTCGTTGAGGAGGGCGAGGTTGCGCCGGGCGGCGGCGGCCTCGCGGGCGGCGGCGCGGCGGGCGGTGATGTCGAGGCCGAGCCAGGCGATGCCGATGGGGCGGCCGGTGCCGCTGTGCACCCGGTAGAGGTTGATGGACCAGTGCCGGCGCTCCTCGGAGCCCGGCACGAAGCCCGTGACGTGCATGTCGGTGATGGAGTTGCCGGTCTCCAGGACCCGGCGCAGGGTGGCCGCGACCCGCTCGGCCTCGGAGCGCGGCAGGTAGTCGTGGACGCCCTTGCCGCGGTGGTCGTCGGGGGTGCCGCCGAAGATGGAGGAGAACCGTACGTTGGCGCGGCGGATCCGCAGGTCGGTGTCGATCAGCAGGAAGCCGAACGGAGATTGACCGAATATCGACTGCGAGGCCGCGAGGTCGGTCTCGATGCTGCGCAGGGTGCGGACGTCGACCACGATGCACACGGCCGCGTTCTCGCCCTCCGCGGTGCGGGTGGGCATCACGTAGACCTCGGCGATGCCCTCCTCGCCGCGCTCGCCGTCCGCCGCGGCGGGCATCCGGAACGGGACCACGCCGGTCCACTCCCGCCCGTCCAGGATCTCGGCCATCTTCCGCTGGCCGCGTGCGCGCAGGTCCGGGTCTATGAACGCCTCGATGGGGTCCATGCCGACGGCGCGCTCGGCCGGGATGCCGAAGATCTGCTCGGCGCGCAGGCTCCACTGGTCGACCAGGCCGCCGGCGCCGATGGAGAACGAGGCGACCTTGATGTAGTCGTAGATCGAGCCGGGCGGGCTGCTCTGCCACATGGCGTCGCCAGGGGCCGCCGCGGCTGTCTCCGCGGTCCCCGCCCTCGCGCCGTCCGACGGGTCCTCGGACTCCGTGGCCTTAGCTGGTATCTCGCTCACGCGAACCGTCCCCTCCAGCTCACCGCGTCCGGCACCGGTCACCGGGTGCGGCTGCCCGCAGTATCCAGCACTACGGCGCCGCCTGACACGGTGTTCACGATCACAGCACGGTCCCGACGATTTCCGGACCGGACCGTGACAACACTTCCAGTCTTCTAACCAGGGAACACGCCGTCGAATCACGTACTCGGGCACGTGTTGATCAGCCACTCTCGCGGGTGGACGGCGTCGCACCGCGTGTACATCCCGTTCACCCCGTTCACCCGGGTACCGCCAGCTCGAACCAGACCGTCTTGCCGTTGACGCCGGGGCGGGTGCCCCAGCTGCGCGAGGAGCCGGCGACGAGTTGAAGGCCGCGGCCGTTCTCGTCGTCCGGGCCGACGGCGCGTTCGCGGGGTGGGTCCGGGAGCGGGTCCGAGACCTCGACGCGGAGCGTGTCGCCGAGGCCGGCGGGCCGCACCAGGCGGACGCCGATGGGGCCCGTGGCGTGCCGCAGCGAGTTGGTGACCAGCTCGCTGACCAGCAGGGCGGTGATGTCGGCGAGGGTGTCTAGGCCCCACCCGCGCAGTTGGTCACGGACCGCGGTACGGGCGGTGCGCACGGCGCCCGGTTCCGCGGGAAAGGTCCACTCGGCGGTGTCACCTTCGGTGTCGATCACACCGATCACTTCCCAGTCGCTTTCCTGGCTGCGAGCCCGCCCCTGTCCGGTTTCGTGGGGTTAATGGGCACATACCCGATTACCGGGGGGCAGTACCGCATGGGAGGGCGCACTGTGGTGCGAACGGCTTACGCCGGTGGGGCCGTGCGCCCAGGAGCTCGGGAGGCGTGGTTGTCGGGCGCCTGCGGGTACGTCGTGGCTAGTCGCGCAGTTCCCCGCGCCCCTGTTCGTCGGGGCTACGCCCCGGACTCAGCAGGGCGGCCACCTCGCGTACCGCTGGTACGTCCTGGTCCAGCCAGGGGACCGTCCAGAGGTCCTCCGGGGTGAGCCAGCGGAGCTCGTCGTGGTCCTGGAGGGGCTTGGGGGCGGGGGAGGCGGGGTGCAGGCGGGCCGTCCACACCTGGAGGACGTACGGCTCGCGCAGCGGCCACTCTCCCGGCACCCGCGCCAGCGCCTCCGTCTCGACGCCCAACTCCTCGCGCAGTTCGCGCACCAGGGCGTGCTCGGGGGTCTCGGCGGGCTCGACCTTGCCGCCGGGGAGCTCCCAACGGCCGGCCAGCTCGGGGGGTGCGCTGCGGCGGGCCGCGAGGAGGCGGCCCGCGTCCAGCAGGGCGGCTCCGACCACCACGATCCGTTCGCTCATGGGCCGGAGCCTACGGGAGGGTCAGTTCCGGCTGACGCCGTCCCCGTTGCCGTTGCTGTGGCCGATGCGCTCGACCCAGTAGAGCTGCTTGTGTCCGCGGTCGTCGAGACTGTCGGCGATCTTCTGCGCCTCGGCCCGGGTCGCGTACCGGCCGACGCGGTAGCGATTGCCGTTGTCGTCCTGCCTTATGACGAGCCAGGGGAGAGAGACCGTGCCTTCCGTCATCGCGCCCCTCCGCATCTCCCGGCTCCCGCCCATCCCCGCCCCGCTAAGGAAACCGCACTCCGCATATGCCCGAGCGTACGCCTAACCTTTACGCAGCGAATACGCCTTTTCACAAAGAGGTACGCAACCAGCCAGAACGGTGGGGGGCGCACGGTGACGAATGCGCCGTTCGCGCGCCTCTCGCTTCGGGTCGCGGGCATACCGGGGACGGCCGGGGCCACCTGGGAGAACGGCCGGATTGCAGCACCCGGGTCCAGGTACGGACCCGGACGGTGAAGGCGTCAACCATCGCAAGGGTGTGCGCTACTTCACGCAGAGGTGGTACGCGCGCTACTTCACCGGCAGATGGTAGGACGCCCGGTAGCGGTCGGCCGGGATGACCACGTCCGCGGTCTCCACCGGGCGGCCCGAGGCGTAGTACGTCCGCTGGATCACCAGGACGACATGGCCGGGGACCCCGCCCAGGGTGAGCAGTTCCTCGGCGAGGCCGGGGCGGGCGCCGACCTCCTCGGTGACGTTGTCCACGACGACGTCGATGGCGCGCATCCGCTCGACCACGCCCATCCCGCCGAGCGGGCCCTCCTCGGGCAGCATCACGGGGGTGCGGCCGGTGACGGCTAGGGGCTCCCAGGAGGTGGAGAGCATCATCGGCTCGCCCGCGTCCCGGAACAGGTACCGGGTGCGCATCACGCGGTCGCCGACGTGGATTCCGAGCCGGTCGGCGATCGCGGCACCGGCCTCGGCCTGCTCGCTGCTGGACTCCCAGGTGCCGCGCGCCGCCGCGTCCGACTGCTCCTGCCGGAACGGGGTGGCGCCGCCGACCGGGCGGAACCCGGAGCGGGCCACCCGCCGGGGCACGGGCCGCTCGCGCACGTAGGTCCCAGAGCCGGAGCGGCCCTCGACCAGCCCCTCGGCCATCAGCACCTTGCGGGCCTCCAGGGCGACCGTGTCCGAGACGCCGTACTCCTCGCGGATGCGGGCCTGGGAGGGCAGCCGGGTGTGAGGCGGCAGCGAACCGTCGACGATCTTCTTGCGGAGATCACCCGCGACACGCAGATACGCCGGCTGCTCACCGAAAGTCACTGGCCGCTCCCATCAGGTTGTACAGACAGCAACAGCGTGGCAACCGTGGGTTGAGCGGTGCAAGCAAAGGCCAGAGAATCACTCGATGTGATGACATATGGCCTGGGGAGGCTTTACGCAGGCACTTTCTCCCCGCTATAGCCGCGATCACACCTCCAGGCCGGAGCCACTTCCTCCGCTGCCGGAGCCGGCGCCCCCGTCGTCGTACGAGGGCGGGCTCGTGGCGAGGCCCAGAGCCTTGCGCGCGGTGACGGTCCGCTTCGGGTCGAGCAGCGTCGAACCCTTGTCGTAATGGGTGTAGTACGTGTCCGCGTCCGTGGCCTTCGCGGCCTTCGCCCACTCCGCCTTCGCCCGGTCGAGGTCCGCGACCAGGTCGCTCACCGGCTGCTTCGCGTCCGGGGCCCAGCCGTGCGCGCGCAGCAGCGCGGTCTGCTTGCCGAGGGCCGTGGTCACCCGGTCCGCCCACTGCCGGTAGCCGGGCAGGTCGTCCTCGACGTACTCGGCCTCGGGGACGGTGCCGAGGGCGGAGTTGAGGACGTGCGCGGCGTCCAGGTAGGCGACCTGGTCGTCGTCCAGCACGCTCTCGTCGTTGCGCAGCGAGCCGGACAGGGTGCGGCCCTCGGTGGTGTTGCCGAAGACGCAGGCCACCTCCCGGTCGCCGTACCCCCAACTGTCCTCACTGGGCGTGAAGTAGTACACGTCGACGTCGTCGGGGATCGCCCAGCCGTCCATCGCGTAGCCGTCCTCCAGGGCGTAGCAGCGCCGGTCGGCGGAGTCGCCGACGCCGTCGTCACCCGGGTAGGACGAGCCCTTGAGCCTGTAGGTGGCGAAGACCTCGCCGTCGTGCGCCTTCTCGCAGTCCACCACGTCGATGTCGGAGACCAGGTCGCCGGTGAGCGTGCCGTCGGGGGTGTCGAAGCAGTCGCCGGTGGCGAGGGAGAGGCTGGAGCTGTCGTTCGCGCCCTCCTTGAAGCCCTCCCAGAAGTCGGCCGCCCCGCCGGTGGCCAGCAGCAGCACCCACAGGGCGAGCCCGACCGAGGAGAGCACCGACCCGATGACCGCCATCGCCTTGCCGCGCTCACCGCGCCTGCGGATCTGGCCGAGCCCGATCAGCCCCAGCACCAGCCCCACCCCCGGCAGACAGCACAGCAGCCCGAGCACGAGGGAGGCGATGGCGAGCCCGTTGACGGGCGGCTGGGCGGGGTAGGGGCCGTAGCCCTGCCCCCAGGGCTGGTACGGCCCGGGGTACGGCGGCTGCTGCCCGTACGGTCCCTGCGGGTACGGCGGGTACTGCGGCTGGCCCGACTGAGGCGGTGGATAGGGCCCTTGTGGCTGGTGGGGGCCGGGGGGCGGAGGTATGGACACCGGTACCGTGCTCCTGAGGGGGCGTCGGGCCGCGCGGAAACGGACGGCTGGACTGACGTACGACTGCGCGCATCGTAAGCGCGCCGTGAACGGGGGCGGAATGAGGGTGGGGAAGGCGGCCGTGGGCGCGGTGAACGGCCTGACCGCACGCTGGGCGGCCGCGTCGGAGGGCGGCACGGTCTTCTCCGCGGCCGGGGTCTGGCCGCTGCTGGCCTTCCTCGCGGACGGGGCGCACGGCAGGGCGCGCACCGAACTGGCGGACGCGCTGGGCCTGCCGGCGGACGAGGCGGCGGGAGCGCCGCCCGAACGGCGTCACGTCACCACCGAGATCAACGCCGCCTTCGACCGCCCCTTCGGCTTCCTCGCCCTGCACCGGCACTCCCGGCTCGTCCTCGCGGCGGGCTGGGTGACGGACCCTCTGCCCTTCCCCGAGTACCCCTGGGAGCACGACGAATGAACGACACCGTCCGCGCCGTCAACGCGCTCACCGCACGCTGGGCGCGGCAGACCAGACAGGGCACGGTCTTCTCGGCCGCCGGGGTCTGGCCGCTGCTGGCCTTCCTCGCCGACGGCGCCGCGGGCCCGGCCCGGGACGAACTGACCCGGGCCGTGGGGATGCAAGCCGACCAGGCCGCCGCCGGTGCGCGGGAGTTACTCACGGGGCTCGACTCGATGCCGGGCGTCGGAGCGGCTCTGGGACTGTGGACCGACCGGGCGCTGGAGCTGCGCGAGCAGTGGGCGGCGGGGCTGCCCGCCGACGCGCACGGCGTGCTCGACGCCGATCCGGCGGCCGCCCAGGAGGCGCTGGACGCGTGGGCGGCGAAGCGCACCGAGGGGCTGGTGGAACGGATGCCGGTCCGGCCGGCCGAGGGCGCCCGGATGGTGCTGGCGACCGCGCTGGCGCTGCGCACGGACTGGCAGCACCCGTTCCGGGAGACGATGCTGCGGCCCGGCTCCGGGCCCTGGCAGGGCCGTACGCTGGCCGGTCTGCACCGCAGCAGCGTGCGCCTGGACCGGATCTGCGTGGCCGCGGGCCCGGACGGGCACGTCACCACGGTGAAGGTCCTCGGGGACAACGGCCTCGACGTGCACCTGGTGCTCGGCGCGGAGGGCATGGCTCCCGGGCAGGTGCTGCACACGGGCATCGGTGTCCTGGAGCGTGCCCTGCCGGTGGCGACCGGCGGACAGCTCCCCTACGGGCCCGCGGGGCCGGGTGTGGTCGTGGAGCGGGAGCCGTGCGTGGCCCCGGACCCGATCCGGCTCGATGTGACCACCCCGGGCTTCGCGGTCCGCGCCGACCACGATCTGCTCCAGCTCCACGGGCTGTTCGGTCTCTCCACGGCCGCGGACGTCCGCGAGGGGCACTTCCCCGGGATGAGCGCCGCGCCGCTCGCCGTCGGGGCGGCCGGGCAGTCCGCGGTCGCGGAGTTCGGGCCACTGGGCTTCCGGTCCGCCGCGGTCACCGCCGTGGTGGCGGCGCCGGGCGGCGGGCCGCCGCGGTACCGGCACGAGTCCACGGTGGTGCGGGCCGCCTTCGACCGCCCGTTCGGCTTCCTCGCCGTGCACCGGGAGAGCCGGCTGGTGCTGGCGGCGGGGTGGGTGACGGAGCCGACGGTCGTGGACTGAGGGTTCGGCTGCGGGTGCGTGGGGGTTGCTCGCGCCCACGCGGCGGAGCCGCATATCGGACACAGCCCCGCGCCCCTGAAGGGGCGCTCGTGCAACCCCCTGCTTTTAAGGGGCGCGGGGAACTGCGCGAGCAACCCCCACGCACCCGCACACGAACGACGGCGCACCCCGCGGAGCGCCTAGTCGAAGTCCGTGGCCCGCGTGCGCTTCTCCCAGGCGGCGATGTCGGATCGTACGACGTCCAGTTGGGTCAGTACGGCGGTCACCGCGTCGTCGCCGAGGGGGAGGTGGAGCGGGGTCTGCTCGGCGTCCAGGGCGGCCAGGATCAGGGCGGCCGCCTTGGCCGGGTCGCCGGGCTGGCTGCCGTCGCCGCCCTCGACGAAGCCGCGGGTCTCGGCGACCCTGGCGTACACGCCGGTGTCGGAGCTGGCCCCGGCCCGGCTCGTGTCGAAGAGCGCGGTGCGGAAGGCGCCCGGCTCCACGATCAGCACCTTGATGCCGAACTCCCGCACCTCGTCGGCGAGTCCCTCGGACATGCCCTCCAGCGCGAACTTCGTGCCGCTGTAGGCGGAGAAGCCGGCGAAGGACATCTGCCCGCCCATGCTGCTCATCTGGACGACGGCTCCCGAGCGCTGTGCGCGCAGGTGCGGCAGCACCGCCCGGACCAGCGCGGCCGGGCCGAACACGTGCAGGTCGAACAGGTCGCGCAGTTCGGCGTCGGTGGTCTCCTCGAAGGCGCCGACATGGGTGCGGCCCGCGTTGTTGACGAGGACGTCGATCCGGCCGTGGCGGGCGATCACGTCCTGTACGGCGGGCCCGATCGCCGCCGTGTCCGTGACGTCCAGGCGGACCGGGTCCACCCGGCCGGGGTGGGCGGCGGCCAGCTCCGCCAGTGCCTCGGGGCGCCGGGCCGCCCCGACCACGGTGTCACCCGCGGCGAGCGCGGCCTCGGCGAGCGCCCGGCCGAAGCCGCTGCTCGCGCCGGTGACCAGCCAGACCCTGCTCATCACTCAGTCTCCCTGTCCTCTGCGGTCTGCTCAGCCAACCACCCTTATCCGAAAGGGAGTTCACGTCCAATGGGTTTCCGCGGCGGGTTCACCTCACCGGCGTACGCCGGGCACAGCGGCAGCCGTACCGTGAACACCGTGCGGCCCGGTTCGCTGCTGACCTCCGCGCGGCCCGCGTGGGCGGCGGACACGGCGGCGACGATCGCGAGGCCGAGGCCGCTGCTGCCGGTGGCCCGGGAACGGGAGGCGTCACCGCGGGCGAAGCGTTCGAAGACGCGGGGCAGCAGGTCGGGCGGGATGCCGGGGCCGTCGTCGGCGACGCGGATCAGCGCCTGGTCGTCGGTGGTCCGCACGGTGACGGTGACCTTGGTGCCGGGCGGGGTGTGGGTGCGGGCGTTGGCGAGGAGGTTGGCGACGACCTGGTGGAGGCGGTCCGGGTCGCCCTCGACCAGCACCAGGTTGCCCGGCATCAGGAACTCCCAGCGGTGGTCGGGTCCGGCCGCGCGGGCGTCGGCCACGGCCTCGGCGAGCAGCGGGCCGAGGCCCACCTCCTCGTGGGCCAGCGGGCGGCCGGTGTCCAGGCGGGCGAGGAGCAGCAGGTCCTCCACGAGGGTGCGCATCCGGCCGATGCCGGACTCCATGCGGCCCAGCGCGTACTCGGCCTGCGGGGCCGCCGACTTCGGTGCGCGGCGCACCAGTTGGAGATGTCCGGCGACGGAGGCGAGCGGGGTGCGCAGTTCGTGGCCGGCGTCGGCGAGGAAGTCCCGCATGCGCAGTTCGGTGGCGTAGCGGTCGGCGAGGGCGCTCTCGACGTGTCCCAGGAGCCGGTTGACGGCCTCGGCGAGCCGGCCGGTCTCGGTGGCGTGGTCGGCGTCCGGCACCCGCTCCAGGGCTCGGACCTCGCCGTATCCGAGCGGCTCGCGGGAGATGCGGGTGGCGGTGGCGACGACGCGTTGCAGGGGCCGTAGCTGACGGCCGATCACGGTGGCCGCGATGAGCGCGGCGACGGCGAGGGCGGCGGCCGCGATCGCCGACTCGACGGCCAGCAGCCGGCCGAGCATCTGGTCCACCGGGCGCACCGACAGCGCGGTGACGACGGTGACCTCGGAGCTCGGGGTGTCGGCGCGCACGGCCTTGACCCGGTAGGTGCCGCGGCCGGGCAGGTCCAGGGTGTGGCGGTGGCCGTCGGCCTCGACGGTGGCGAGGAGCCGCCGCTGCCCGGCGGTCGGGGCGGTCAGCTCCCCGGAGCCGGTCACGACCGCCGCGTGCCGGACGGTGCCCGAGCCGTGCCGGCCGGCCACGGAGACGCCGATGGTGCCCGCCGGGACCCCGAACGCCCTGAGGTAGGGCAGTCCGCTGGTCGGGGCGCCGATCTGGCCGCGGGCGGCCGACGAGTGCTCGGCGAGGGCGTCGAGGCGCTGGTCGAGGCCGGTCATCAGGTAGGTCCGCATGGTCAACCCGGTGATGGCGATGATCACGACGGAGAGGGCGGCCAGCAGCAGGCTGCTGGAGAGGATCATCCGGGAGCGCAGGCTCCGCGGGCGGCGCGGGCCGCGTCTCATCGCTTCGCTTCGGCGGGCTTCATCAGGTAGCCGACGCCGCGCACGGTGTGGATGAGGACGGAACGGTCGCGCTCGATCTTGCGGCGCAGGTAGCTGACGTAGCTCTCGACGATGCTCAGGTGGCGGTCGGCCTCGCCCGCCCAGACGTTGTCGAGGAGTTCGGCCCGGCCGAGGACCCGGCCGGTGTGCCGCATCAGGTAGCGCAGCAGCTCGAACTCCCGGGCGGTGAGCCGGACCGGGGTGCCGGCCCGGTGCACCTGCCGGGTCTCCTCGTCGAGGGTGAGGTCGCCGACGGCGAGCAGCGAGCCGCCCGCGCCCGCCGCGTCGCAGCGGCGCAGCAGGGCGCGCAGCCGGACCACGACCTCGTCGAGGTCGAACGGCTTGGGCACGTAGTCGTCGGCGCCCGCGCGCAGGCCGGCGACCCGGTCCTCGACGCTCTCCCGGGCGGTCAGGAACAGCACGGGGAGGTCCGGGCGGTAGGCCCGGAGGCGCCGCAGCACCTCCAGGCCCTCCAGGTCGGGCAGTCCGCGGTCCAGGACGACCGCGTCGGGCCGGAAGCCGCGGGCCGCGCTCACCGCCGTCGTGCCGTCCAGCGCGGGCTCGGTCCGCCAGCCCTCGGCCCGCAGCACTGTCACCAGCAGGTCGGTCAGGTCTTTCTCGTCGTCCACGACCAGGATCCGTGGGGTACCGGTGGATAACTTCATGGCCGGTGACCGTCCACCTCCCGGCCGTGAGACGCGTGGGTGCGGACTGTGAAAGAGCTGTCGGGCTGTCAGATCGGTCGCCCAGGGGCCTGGTTGCTCAGGCTCCCGCGGTGAAGCGCAGCCTGATCGTGCGGGCCTCGGGGCGCAGGGCGAACTCCGGCCACACGTCCGGGCCGCAGGCGCGGGAGCCGAGGCCGTGCTGGGCCGCGTCGACGATGAGGTGGCTCGTGGTGGACTCCGGGAGTTCGAAGGGGTGGGCGGCCCGGGCGAGTTGCTGCGGGGTGTGGCGGGAGAGGGTGAAGCCGGGGCGCCGCCCGCGGGTGTCGGGGAGGGCCTCGACGCGCAGGGCCCCGGTGTCGCCGCTGGTCAGCGTGAGGCGGCGGAGCCGGGAGCGGTGGCCGGTCTCCTGGGGGCGCGCGTAGTCCACCGACAGGTCGCGGACGGTGGCCGAGAACCGGCCGGTGCGGGCCGCCCGGAGGCTGTCGGGGTAGGACTCCAGCGGGCCCAGTCCGAACCACTCGGCGCCGTCCACGGGGGCCGTCCCGTCGGGGAGTTCGAAGCGCACCCCGATCCGCGGCCACACCGTGGACCAGCCGCGCGCGGGCTCGATCTCGACGCGCAGTTCCAGCTCGCCGTCCTCGACCGTCCAGACCGACTCCACGGTCACGGAGAGCGCGGAGTCCGCGGCGGAGACCCGGTCGACGGTGCGCAGCGCGTCCGTGGCCTGCTCCACTCCGACCCGGCGGGCGACGAGCCGGTCGAGTCCGTCCCGGCGCCACAGCTGGGCGCTGGAGACCCCCTCGGCGCTGGCGTCGCTGCCCTCCAGCCGGTCGGCGGTGCCCTCGTCGTTGTCGGTCGGGGCGCGGAACAGCTCCAGCCGCGGGCCGGTCACGGGCCGCCCGGCGAGCCGGGTGAGGGAGCCGCCGGTGAACTCGGCGATGCCGAGGGCGAGGGTCCCCTCGCCGGGCCGCCAGCCGGACCGGGGGCGGACGGCGGGCACCGGCCGCCGTACCGAGCAGTCGAGCTGGGCGGTGGCGATCTCGTGTCCGGCGGGGGCCCAGGCGGTGTCCGTCGCCAGCACCGCCTCGACCGTCAGCCAGGTCTCGGCGTCCGCGGCCACCGCGACCGCGGGCAGCGGCACCCGGCCCGACTCGCCCGCCGCGAGCAGCGGGGCCTCCAGCTCCCCGGCCTCCACGGGGACGCCGTCGAACTCGACGCGCCAGCGGAAGCGCAGGTCGGAGGTGTCGGCCGAGTGCCGCAGGTTGGTGACGGCGAGCTTGTCGCCGTCGAAGGCGAAGCGGACCGGCTGGACGACCGCCTTGAACTCGTGCAGGCCGGGCGTCGGCACGTCGTTGCTGAGCACCATGCCGTCCATCACGAAGTTGCCGTCGTGCACGACCTCCCCGAAGTCGCCGCCGTAGGCGTAGTACGGGGTCCCGTCGGGGGCGGTGGCGAGGATGCCGTGGTCGCGCCACTCCCAGACGAAGCCGCCGTGCAGCCGCGGGTGGCGGTGGACCAGTTCCTCGTACTGGTCGAGGGCGCCCGGCCCGTTGCCCATGGCGTGGGCGTACTCGCACAGCAGGAACGGCTTGGTGCGCTGCCGGGCGCCCTGGGCCGGGGTGCAGCCGAGCAGGGGGGCGGTGGAGCCGTCCGTGCCGATCTGCTCGGTCTCCGGCACCGTCGAGTACATCCGGGAGTAGACGTCGGTGTACTCGCCGGTGTAGTCGCCCTCGTAGTGGACGGGGCGCTCGGGGTCGCGGGCGTGCACCCAGGCGGACATGGCGGCGAGGTTGGCGCCGGTGCCGGCCTCGTTGCCGAGGGACCACATCACGACGCCGGGGTGGTTCTTGTCCCGTTCGACGGTGCGCTCGATGCGGTCCAGGCAGGCGGCGCGCCAGGCCGGGTCGTCGGTCGGGTTGCCGACCCAGCCGACCTTGTCGAAGCCGTGCGTCTCCAGGTCGCACTCCAGGACGACCCAGAAGCCGAGTTCGTCGGCGAGGTCGAGCAGCCGGGGGTGCGGCGGGTAGTGGCTGGTGCGGATGGCGTTCACGTTGAACCGCTTCATCCGGGCCAGGTCCGCGCGGGCGTGCGCCTCGTCGAAGACCCGGCCGCGCTCGGGGTGGGCCTCGTGCCGGTTCATGCCGTGGAAGACGACCCGGCGGCCGTTGACGAGGAACTGGTCACCGCGGATCTCGACCGTGCGGAAGCCGATGCGCAGGGCGATGGTCTCGGCGGCGGAGGAGACGGTCGCGTCGTAGAGCCGGGGCAGTTCGGCCGACCAGGGCTCCACCTCCGGGATGTCGACGGGCGCGACGTCGGCGGCCGTCTCCCAGACCCGCTCCACGCCCAGTCCGGGGATGCGCAGGGTGACGGGGAACGCGGCCGCGCCGGCGGTGACCTCGGTCTCGACGCGGCCGCGCCCGCCGTCGTACCCGGTACGCAGCCAGACGTCCTCGATGCCGCCGGCCGGGCGGGCGAGCAGGGTGACGTCCCGGAAGATGCCCGGCAGCCACCACTGGTCCTGGTCCTCCAGGTAGCTGGCCGCCGACCACTGGTGCACGCGTACCGCGACGGTGTTGTCGCCGGGGCGCACCGCGGACGTCACGTCGAACTCGTGGGCCAGCCGGCTGCCGCTCGCCGCGCCGATCCCGACGCCGTTCACCCACACCTTGAACAGCGACTCGACGCCGTCGAACCGCAGCACGACGCGTTCGGCGTCCGCCCAGTCGGCGGGGAGGTCGAAGTGGCGGCGGTAGTCGCCGGTGGGGTTCTCGTCGGGGACGTGCGGCGGGTCGATCGGGAACGGGAACTGGATGTTCGTGTAGGCCGGCCGGCCGTGGGCGCCGTCGCCTTCGAGCACCCAGTGGGCGGGCACCGGGATGCCGGCCCAGCCCTGGTCGTCGAAGTCCTCGGCGGCGAACTCCTCGGCCACGGCCGCCGTGGGCGACAGCCGGAAGCGCCAGGGTCCGTTCAGCGAGAGGGACGGGGCGTCGGAGTGCAGCCAGGAACGGGCCGGGCGCAGGGCGCCGTGCCAGGGGGTGGGGTCCGATACGTACGCGGTGGAGTCGAAGGCCAAGACGTCACAACTTTCTTGATGATAGAGGCGCCCCAAAGGGGCGCGGGGAACTGCGCGACCAGCCACGACGGACCGGCAGACGACAGACGGCACATCGCGGCCCTACCTGCGGAGCACCACCGTGCGGATCTCCCAGGGCCCGAGGACGAGGTCGAGTCCGTCCCGCACCGGTTCGGCGGCGAGCGGCCGACCGAGCAGGTCGACCGTGGTCGCCTCGCTGAACGCACCGGTCACGCGGACGGCCGTCGCGGTGTCCCGCATCGCGGCCAGCCGGACCTCGGTGCCGGGCCCGTGCTCGGGGTCGGTGACGCGGCGGATGCACGACACGTGCACGTCCCGGCCGTCGACCTGGACGCCGTGCGCGTCCGCGGGCAGCGGGCCGCCGGCGGGCGCGGTGCCGCGGGTGACGAGGCAGTCGCCCCGGAACTCCTCCGCCAGGGCGACGGCGTTCGCGCCCTGCCAGCCGGCCGCCCAGGGCAGCACCGCGAACCGGTTCTCGATGCGCATGCCCAGGTCCTGGGCGCCCGGGGCGGGGATCTCGCTCGCCGCGGGCTCGTCGCGCAGGGGGTGGATGTTCACGCTGATGGAGCCGATGGCGCGCAGCAGGGTGAGGGCGAGTGCGGAGCCGTCGTCGACGAGTTCGTACTCGGCGGAGTGGTCGAGCAGGACGGTGGCCGGGCCCGCCGCCACGAAGGTGCTCGCCGGGAAGGTCGGGAGCGGGTACTCGCCCCAGCCGCCCTCGGCGGTCAGGCCGCGCTCGGTGACGGCGAACTGCCCGGCCGACGCGGAGCCGGTGACGGGCACGGGCAGCGGGACGTGCAGGCGCAGCCGGTGGTCGGCGGACCGGTTCAGGAACGCGGTGGAGACCCGGACGAAGGGCTCGCCCGCCCGGACCTCCACCAGCATCTCCACGGGGGTCGGGACGGTACGGCCGCCGCGCCGGTCCCGGTCGCCGTCGGCGAGCGCTTCCGGCCACTCGTAGACGCGGGTGACGCGCAGCCGGGCCCGCAGCGGGCCGCTTTCGAGGAGTTCGACGCCGACGCGGGTCGGCTCGGACACCAGGACGTCGTGGGCCGGCGGGGCGTAGTTGTAGCTGTCGCCGCGGTCGCCGCCGTCGACCAGGCGGCCGACGCCGGACAGGACGGTGCCGTCGACGCCGGTCACGTCCAGGGTGCCGTCGGCGGCGACGGCGACCTTGACCAGGCCGTTGGAGAGGGTGTCCGCCGTCGCCGTCGCGCCCGGCGTCACGGGGGCGGCGGGCGTCGCGGGGGCGGCGGGCCGGTCCCCCGCCGCGACCCGGAAGGCGGCCAGCCCGGCGGCCGGGACGGGCACCGCCACCAGCGCGGTGGCCCGGGCCTGGGCCAGGGTCCGTACCCGCCACTCCCCCGGGTGCGCCGCGGCCGCGGCGGCGACCTCGCCGCGCAGGGTCATCAGGTCGAACGGGCCGTCCGGGACCTCGGCGAGGTGGAAGACCAGGGAGTTCGGGGTGAGTTCATAGCCGTTGATCAGCAGGCCGAACAGCTCGCGGCGGTGGATCCGGCGCAGGACGCGTTCCAGCCGGCCGGCGTCGAGCCGCTCGTCGCTGAGGACGGTGGGGGCCTGGGAGACCAGCTGCACGGGGTGCGCCGCGCCGTCGGCGGTGGTCGCGACCAGCGTGCTGCCCTCCGGGGCGGCCACCACGTCCACCTCGACCAGTGCGGTGCGCGGCGCCGGCAGCGGGTTGGCGACCAGGTAGGCGTCGGCGGGCACCCCGGCGGCGGGCTCGGCGAGGGCCGCGTCCCGGACCGCGCGGGCGGTCTGCGCGGCCTCGGCGAGACGGGCCGCGACCTGGTCGCAGGTCTCGTCGGTGCCGGAACCGACCACGGAGTCGTGCGCGGTGGACTCGATGATCTTGTGCCAGGCGAGGGCGAGGAAGTTGGCGTCGTCGCGGCGGGACCACAGGGCGTTCATCCGCTCGGCGTGGTCGACGGTCCGCTCGGCGGCGGCCATCCGCTGCTTGAGCCCGAGCCGCACCGACAGCACGCCCGGCAGGATGTTGCCCCGTACGTGACTGCGCAGCTCACCGGTGACGACGGCGGTCACCTCGTCCCGCGGGTGCCCCCGGATGTACTCGTCGAGCGTCGCGACGGTGATCGGCCGCTCCTCGCCGGACGCCTTCCGCAGCCACTCCCCGAGGAGCGGGTCGGGCGCGTTGTGGTCGGTGCCGGCCATGGCGAGCAGCGGGTCGCCGCCCCAGCGTCCGGCGGTCATCTCGGCGTACTCGCCGAGCGCGTGCCGGATCCGGTCGGGCACCAGCAGGACGTCGAGGCCGTTGTCGTAGCCGTCGAAGAGGAACTCGGTGCGTACCTCGGAGCCGTCGGGCGCGCGCCAGCGGAAGGCGTGCCCGTCGACCGTGCCGGGCACCCCGCGCCACAGCGCCGCGTGCTCGATGCCGGCGCGCGCCAGGATCTGCGGCATCTGCGCGATGTGGCCGAACATGTCCGGCAGATAGCCGACCGGCATCGCGCCCCCGAGGCGTTCCGCGGCGGCCCACCCCATCTGCAGGTTGCGGACGACGGTCTCGCCGGAGCAGAGGAACTCGTCGAGCAGGACCAGCCACGGCCCGACAGCCAGCCGGCCCTCGCGGACCAGGGCCGCGACCCGGTCACGGTTCTCGGGCCGCATCTCCAGGTAGTCCTCGACCGCGGCCATCTGCCCGTCGACGGTGAACCGGAAGTCCGGGTCGGCCTCGGCCGTCTCCAGCACGGTGTCGAGGGCGGTGACGAGGCGGTGCCGGAACACCTGGAACGGCTCGTACCACTCCCGGTCCCAGTGGAAGTGGGGCACGAACACGGCGGAGTCGGTCATGGAGGGAGACACCTTCTGTGCGTGGGGGGGGCGTCACTTGAGCGAGCCGGCGGCGAGGCCGGTGCGCCAGAACCGCTGGAGGAGGATGAACACGACGATCACCGGCAGGATCGACACCAGCGAGCCGGTGATGATGGACTGCTGGAGCAGCGGGGCGCGGGCGGTCTGGCCGTTCCACTCGTACAGGCCGAGGGTGATCGGGAAGAGGGACTCCTTCTGCAGCATCACCATCGGCAGGAAGAAGTTGTTCCAGATGGCCACGAACTGGAACAGGAAGATGGTCACCAGGGCCGGGGTCATCAGCCGGAACCCCACCGAGAAGAAGATCCGGAACTCACCCGCCCCGTCCAGCCGCGCCGACTCGATCAGCTCCTGCGGCACGGACGCGTTGGCGAAGATCCGCGCCAGGTAGACGCCGAACGGGCTGACGATGCTGGGCAGGAACACCGCGAGGTAGGTGTTGACCAGCCCGGTAGCCGAGAACAGCAGGAACAGCGGCAGGGCGAGCGCGGTCGTGGGCACCAGGACGCCACCGAGGATGACGGAGAACAGGAACTCCCGGCCGCGGAAGGCGAACTTGGCGAGGGCGTAGCCGCACAGCGCGGAGATCAGGGTGCCCACGGCCGCGCCCAGCACCGCGTAGAGGACGGTGTTGAGGGCCCAGCGGCCGAAGATGCCGTCGCTTCGGGTGAACAGGGTGTGCAGGTTCTCGAACAGGTTGAAGTGCGAGAACACCAGCCCGTTGGTGGCGGCGAGGTCGCCCTGCGGCTTGGTCGAGGCGACGACCAGGAAGTACACCGGCAGCAGGAAGTAGACGGCCAGGAGCAGCATCAGCCCCATGGCGGCCGTACGGCTGACCCGGCTCTCGCGGTTGCTGGTCGGTGTGCTCACAGTCCGGCCTTCTTCGAGGTCAGTCGCATGAACCCGAAGCTCAAGACGAAGGTGATGACGGCGATGACGACGGAGATGGCCGCTGCCTGCTGGTAGTTGTTCCCGGAGGCCACCGTGTAGGCGAGCATGTTCGGGGTGAACGTGCTGGAGATGTTCGAGGAGATCTGCCGCAGCACGGCCGGTTCGGCGTACAGCTGGAGCGTGCCGATGATCGAGAAGACGGTGGTCAGGACGATCGACGGGGCGATGATCGGCACCTTGATCCGCCAGGCGATGGCCCAGTTGGAGGCGCCGTCGAGCTTCGCGGCCTCGTAGAGCTCCTGCGGGATCGACTGCAGCGCCGAGAACATGATCAGCATGTTGTAGCCGGTCCACAGCCAGGTGGAGACGTTCGCGGCCGACCACAGCACGGCACCCGGGCCGAGGAAGTCGGGGTGCAGCCCGACGCCGTTCAGCAGGTCGACGACCGGGCTGAGCTGGGGCGAGTAGAGGTACGACCACATGATCGCGGCGATCACGCCGGGTACCGCGTACGGCATGAACGCGACGATGCGGAAGAACCCCTTGGCCCGCAGCAGGGGCGTGTCGAGCAGCAGCGCGATGATCAGGGCCACGAACAGCATGACCGGCACCTGCACCACGCCGAACAGCCCGATGCGGCCGATGCTGGACCAGAACTCGTGGTTCTGGAACACCTGCCCGTACTGCTCGAAGCCGCCGAAGGTGGTGTACGACGTCCCGTACTGGCCGCCGGAGCGGCGCACGACGCGGAAGCTCTGCCAGAGGGCGTAGCCGACCGGCACCAGGTAGAACAGCAGGAACGGCAGGAAGAACGGGGTCACGAAGGCGGCGACGGTGCCCGCCCGGGGGCCGCCGCCGTTCGGGCGACGGCGGCCTCCGGGCGTGGTTCGCACGCCGGCCGAGCGGGTTGCGAGGTCGGTCATCGAACGGTCACTTGCCCGCCGTCGCCGGGATCGCCTGGTCCTTCATCGACTTCAGCGCGGCGGCCTGGGCGGTCGCGAGCGCGTCGTCGAGGGTGCCGCTGCCGGCCGCGGCCTTGGCCATGGCGTCCTGGAGGGCCAGGTTCACGGTCTTCTGCGTGGGGCCCCAGGCGAAGCTGGTGTCGATCTTCTTGGAGGCGTCGGCGAAGACGTCGAAGATCTTCTGGTTGTTGTAGTACGGCACGCCCTGCTTCAGCGCGGGCAGGTCCAGGCCCGCGGTGGCCGCCGGGTAGAGGCCGCCCAGCTTGTTCTCCAGCGCCAGGGCGTCCGGGTCGGAGTTCAGCCAGGTGTTGAACTCGACCGACTCGTAGAGGTGCTTGCTTCCCTTCATGAACGCGACGGTCGAGCCGCCCCAGTCACCGGAGGAGCCGTTCGCGCCCCACGTCGGCATCGGGACGATGGTCCACTTCCCGGCCTGCTTGGGCAGGTTGTCGCGGAACATGCTGTAGCCCCAGGCGGCGCCGACGTAGGTGGCGAGCTGGTCCTTCTGGTACGCCGCGTACATCTGGGTCGAGCCGTGGGCGAGGTCGGTGCGCACGACCTTCTCGGAGATCAGCTTCTGCCAGTAGTCGGCGACCTGCTTGCTCTGCGCCGAGTCGACGCTGACCTGCCACTTGTCGCCGGAGTAGCCGTACATCTTGGCGTCGTTCTGCCAGAGGAGCCCGTTGAACCACTCGGCGTTGTTCGGGTCGAAGAACGTGATGTCGAGGTTCGGGTCCGCCTTGTGCAGCTTCCCGGCGGCCGTCGCGTACTCGTCCCAGGTGGTGGGCACGGCAACGTTGTACTTCTTGAACAGGTCGCTGCGGACGTAGAGCGCCATCGGCCCGGTGTCCTGCGGGATCGCGAACACGCCGGTGCCGCCGAAGCTGGTCTGCGACCAGGTCCACGGCACGAACTTCGACTCGGCCGCGGTGGCCGCCTTGCAGGCGGAGGCGTCCACGAAGGCGCTCTGGGTGCGCAGGTTCGGGAGTTCGTCGTAGCCGACCTGGGCGAGGTCCGGGGCCTTGTCCGCCTTGAGGGCGTTGCCGAGGGTGCCGTACTGGTCGTTGGAGATGTTCTTCGTCTCGACCTGGACGTTCGAATGCTGCTTGTTCCACAGGTCGACGACCTTGTCCATGCCCGGAACGGTGTTCCAGTACTGGAGGGTGACCTTGCCCTTCGCGGGCTCGCAGGAGGATGCGGACGCCTTGTCCGACGAGCCGGACGAGGAACACCCGGCGAGTACGACGATGCCGGCCGTGGCGGCTGCGACGGCGAGGCGGGTACGCGTGACTGTGCTGGTCATGTCTTCCGTTCCAGAGAACGCCTGGCGAAGGTGGTCAGGCGGGTCGACGTTGACTCCTGGAGGCGGCTGCCTTCTGGTGGGAACTGGTTGGAACAAGGGTCCGTGAGCGGTAACGTGAGCGCTCACGGGAGCGGTAACGGGAAGTTGATTGGGAGTGTGTGCTCCGGTCCGCCGGAGTGTCAAGGCTCATGACGTCGGACCCGGGCATACTCGGTGTCCCTGCGACGCGGGCGCGTCGGCAATTTCACGGATTTCGCGGAGGTGAGCGATGGCGTCGTCGGGGACCGGACCCCGCAGGGTGACGATCGACGATGTGGCCGAGGCCGCCGGGGTGTCCCGGCAGACCGTGTCACGGGCCCTCAACGACAAGGGCGAGATCGGCGTCTCCACGAAGCAACGGGTCCTGGACGCGGCCCTCGCGCTGGGGTACCGGCCGAGCCGGTTCGCCAGGGGGCTGGTGCGGCAGGACACGTTCAGCGTCGGCCTGGTCATCCCCGACCTGCTCAACCCGTTCTTCACCGAGGTCGCCGCCGCCGCGCTGGACGCGGCCCGGGGACGCGGCTGGCACGTCGTCGTGTACGACACCGGCGACCGGGTCGAGGAGGAGCGCGGCACCCTGGAGGTGATCGCCTCCCAGGTGGACGCGGTGGTGGGCTACCTGAGCCTGCCGGAGGACGAGATCGCGCGGCTCACCCGTGGGCTCCCCGTCGTCCTCATCGACCGCAAGCACCGCACGGAACGCTTCAGTTCGATCCTGATCGACGGCGAGGCGGGCGTGCACGCGGCGATACGGCACCTGACCGGGGCCGGGCACCGGCACATCGGCATGCTCGACCACGCGGAACGCTCCGAGCCGAGCATCCGGCACGAGTGGTTCGACGCCGCGATGTCCGCGTGCGGGCTGGACTCCGGTTCGGTGGCCCGCGCGGACCAGAGCGTCGAGGGCGGTGAGCGGGCGCTCCAGGAACTCCTCGCCCGGCACCCGGATCTGACCGCCGTGTTCACGTTCAACGACATCATCGCGATAGGCGCGTTGCGCGCTGCGCGCCGGCTCGGCCGGCAGGTCCCCCGGGACCTCGCCCTGATCGGCTTCGACGGCCTCGGCCTCGGCACGCTGGTCGAACCGCAGCTGACCACGGTGGCCCTGGACACCCGCCGCCTCGGCGCCCTCGCCGTCGAACAGGCGGCCCGCCTGCTGACCGGCACCGGCCCCCTGCCCGAGGACCAGCTGAAGGTGAGGGCGGAGTTGCGGGTGCGGGAGTCGGCGTAGGGGGCCTGGCTCGGGGCTCGGGGCTCGACGGTGACGGATCCGGAGCTCCGCGTTCTCCCGTCGAGGTGTCAGGCGTGGTGTCAGGCGTCGGCTCTCTCGACGGGGTCCGGGGCCGTTCCCTCGACGCCGCCCAGGGCCCTCATGCCCAGACGCGCCTGTTCCTCCTCGACGATCCGGCGGGCCAGTTCGGTGTCCGAGACGTCGACCGCGTCCGGAGTGGCCTCGGCCACCGCGCTGCGGCGGGCGTAGGCGTCGAACAGGCGGGTCTTCCGCTCCAGCATCTTCACCAGACGCTCGTCCACTCCCCCGGTGGCGAGCAGGCGGTGCACCCGGACCGGTCTGACCTGGCCCATGCGGTGGGCCCGGGCGACCGCCTGGTGTTCGATGGTCGGCTTGATCTGCGGTTCGCAGATGACGACGACGGAGGCGGCCTGCATGTTGAGGCCGACGCCCGCCGCCTGGATCTGCGCCAGCAGCACCGCGGCGCCCGGGGCGGCGGCGAAGTCGTCGACGAGCTGCTGCCGGCGTGCGGCCGGGACGGCGCCGGTGAGCGGGCCGAAGACCGTGGTGCCGGTGGCGAGCGCCTCCTCGACCACGCGCAGGACGTCCTTGAAGTTGGAGAAGACCACCGTCTTCTGCCCGTTCTCGCCGGACTCCTCGACGATCTCCCGGAGCCGCTCCAGCTTGGCCGACTCCTCGGGGCGCAGGTAGGCGGCCCTGCGCATCGCCATGAAGTTACCGGCGCGTACGGCGTCGCGGTACGCCTCCTCGTCCGACGCGCTCAGCTCCTCCCACTCGTCGGTGTGCTGGAGGCTGGGGAGCTCCGCCAGCACGTCCCGCTGGTTGCGCCGCAGGTAGACGGGGGCGACGGCCTTGCGGAAGGCGACCGATCCGGCCAGGGCGTCACCGTCGTCCAGGGACTCCGCGACGCCGCGGTCGAGCATGCCGACCAGGTTGCGGAACTCCGCGACCCGGTTCTCCATCGGGGTGCCGGTCATGAAGAGGGTGCGCTCGCAGCGCTCCGCCCACCGGGCCACCGCCTGGGACCGCTTGGCCTTCGGGTTCTTCACCGAGTGCGCCTCGTCGACCACGAACAGGCCGACCTCGCCGCCGCCCGGTTCGGGAAACCCGCGCAGCGCGTCGAACGTGGTCACCGCGACCCCGCCCCGCTCCTGCCAGTCGGCGAACGCGTCGCGCCGGTCGGGGCCGTGCAGGAGCAGCACGCGCAGGGCGCTGCGGGCCTCGATCTCCCGCGTCCAGTTCACGAGGACGCTCGCCGGGCACACCACCATGAAGTGGCTCTGCCCCTCGGCGGCCAGGTGGGCCAGCACGGCGATCGCCTGGATGGTCTTCCCGAGGCCCATCTCGTCGCCGAGGATCACCTTGCGCTGCACAAGGGCGAACCGGGCGCCGAACGCCTGGTAGCCACGCAGGGAGACCCGCCGGTGGGAGTCGTCGAGGTGCTGGGTCCGGACCCGCTCGGCGATCTCGTCCGGCAGGAAGCCCTCGGCGGCGGCCGTGTCGGGCGCCGCGCCGGAGATCTCGGCGAGGAGGCTGTAGTACTCGGCGGACCGGAGTTCGAAGTCCGCCCAGGCGGCGAGGTCGGACGACGGCCCCCGGAGCAGGTCCACCGAGGCCTGCGCGAAGAGTTCGGGCAGCCGCCCCCGGTCCGCCTCGTCCACCAGCGGACCGAGTTCGGCGACCGCCGCCAGCGCGCGGGCCTTCCGCTCCCGGCCGGCCAGGAGCATCCGCAGCCGCCCGGCGGCCGGCCCGGCGTCGGCCAGCAGCGGCTCCAGGCGTTCGGCCACAGCACCGGCCCGGTCGACGGCGCGCCGGGCGTCCGGGCCGGCCTCCACGAGTACGTGCAGCGCCCTGACGAGCGCGGTGGTGGCCGGCTCGGGCCGGTCCACGTCGATGTGGACGGCCACGGTCTCGTGCACGGCCTCGGAGAGCCGGCGGGCCGCGGCGAGCATCTGGTCGACGGTGCGCTGCCCGACGCCGGGGATCTGCCGCAGCCGGTAAGGGCCCGCGTCGAGCACCGCGCCCACCGTCCGCAGTCCGCTCTGCTCGACGCCGCCGAGCCGCAGCCGCCCTTCGGTGACGTCCTGCAGCCGGGCGACCGGGATGGCGTCGAGCTCCCGCTGCGCCGCGGCGTCGTGGATCGGCGCCAGTGCAGCCCGTACCGCTTCGACGGCCCCGCCGTGGTCCCCGACCACGTTCCGGGCCGCCTCGTGCAGTCGCGCTCCCCTCGCGACCAGGTCCCGCTCCGCCCGCCCCACACGCCCCGCCCCTCACTCGCCGTTCCGGCATCCTCCCACCAGGCACCGACACCCTCGACGGGACGGGAGCGTCGCGTGGGTGTGGTACCGCGGCCGGAGCGAGTGGGCTGCCACGGCCGGCATGCGCACCCGGCCCACCGGCCCCAGGTCACTGCCCGGACGGACCGCCGGGCCACGAGGCGGGGAGCCGTGTGCCGTGGGTCGTCCCCCATGCCCGGGTGTCGGGTGAAGGCAGATGTGATCTCGTGGCCCCGGCGGTGCGGGATCGCTACGGTTGAGCCATGACCGCACTGCCCGACTGGATGCGCCCACCGCGCGTGGAAGGCTGGTTCGCGGAGGACCTGGACCGCCTCCCCGAGGCACCCCGCCACACCGAGCTGATCGACGGAGCCCTCGTCTTCATGCTGTCGCCTCAGCGGTGGTGGCACGGCCACCTCGTCACCATGCTCACCGTCGCCCTCATGGAGCAGGCTCCCGCCGATGTCAGGGTCGGCCGCGAGATGACCATAAAGCTGGACGAGCGAAACCGGCCCGAGCCCGATCTGCTGTTGACGACCGCCCATTACGACGGCGACCGTACCTGGTTCGCGCCGGACGAGGTACGACTCGTCATCGAAGTCGTCTCACCCGAGTCCGCACACCGGGACCGCACGGTCAAGCTCCGCAAGTACGCCGAGGCGGGCATCCCGCACTACTGGTGCATCGAGGAAGAGGACGGCGCCCCCGTCGTGCACGCCTACGAACTCGACGAACCGACCGGAGCCTACGCACCCGCAGGCATCTTCCGCGGCACGCTGAAGCGCCCGGTGCCTTTCGAGATCAGCCTGGATCTCGACAAACTCACCCCGCCTCGGGGCAATTAGGAATCGGCACCACATCAGCACGGGAACACCGAAGGGGCCGGGCTCACCAGAGCCCGGCCCCTTCCGACCTGCGCACTTGGCGAGGCTCCTGACGTGCTGTAATGCACCGATCACACGTTGAACCGGAACTCCACCACGTCCCCGTCCTGCATCACGTAGTCCTTGCCCTCCATGCGGGCCTTGCCCTTGGCGCGGGCCTCGGGGACCGAGCCGGTTTCGACCAGGTCGGCGAAGGAGATGACCTCGGCCTTGATGAAGCCCTTCTGGAAGTCGGTGTGGATGACACCGGCCGCCTCGGGGGCCGTGGCGCCCTTCTTGATGGTCCAGGCGCGGGATTCCTTGGGGCCGGCCGTGAGGTAGGTCTGCAGGCCGAGGGTGTCGAAGCCGACGCGGGCGAGGGTGGCGAGGCCGGGCTCCTCGGCGCCGACCGACTCCAGGAGCTCCAGGGCGTCCTCCTCGTCGAGCTCGGCGAGGTCCTGCTCCAGCTTGGCGTTGAGGAAGATCGCCTCGGCGGGGGCGACCAGGGCGCGCTGCTCGGTCTTGAAGTCCTCGTCGACCAGCTCGTCCTCGTCGACGTTGAAGACGTAGAGGAACGGCTTGGTGGTGAGGAGGTGGAGGTCGTGCAGGAGTTCGGCGCGGTCCGAGCCCTGGACGATGCCGTGGGAGAAGAGCGTGTCGCCCTTCTCCAGGATCTCCTTGGCCTCCTCGACGGCCTTGACCTTCGGGGCCACGTCCTTCTTGATGCGCGACTCCTTCTGGAGGCGCGGGAGGACCTTCTCGATCGTCTGGAGGTCGGCGAGGATCAGCTCGGTGTTGATCGTCTCGATGTCGTCCTTCGGCGAGACCTTGCCGTCGACGTGTACGACGTTCTCGTCCTTGAAGGCGCGGATGACCTGGCAGATCGCGTCGGACTCACGGATGTTCGCGAGGAACTTGTTGCCCAGGCCCTCACCCTCCGAGGCGCCGCGCACGATGCCCGCGATGTCGACGAAGTCGACCGTCGCGGGGAGGATGCGGTCGGAGGAGAAGATCGAGGCCAGCTGGGCCAGGCGGGCGTCGGGGACGCCGACGACACCCACGTTGGGCTCGATCGTGGCGAACGGGTAGTTGGCCGCCAGCACGTCGTTCTTGGTCAGGGCGTTGAACAGGGTCGACTTGCCGACATTGGGCAGGCCGACGATTCCGATCGTGAGCGACACGTTGCGACTTCCCGTAGTGAGAGGGTGAGCGGGCCAGGGGCTGCTGCCCGTGCCGGCGGGCCGGCCGATCCACCAGTTTACGGGGTTCGGTGCCCCCGGCCGGCGGCCGCGTCGAACACCTGGCCAAGCTCTCCTCTTCGGCTTGGTTTCGGCGTGTCTGGGCCCCGACTGGGCACATTAACCGACCTAAGTTGGTCCGATGGAGCAACGCAGGACCCGCCCCCGCCAGCCCGGACCGCGCCGGGGCGCCCCCCGTGCGCCGCTGCCGCCGCAGGCGAGACGGCGGCCGGGGACGCCCGAGCGCCGGCCCGCTCCGGGAAGGTCGCGTCCGGCGCCGGTGGCGGGACCCGCGCGGCTGCCGGGTCCACGGCTCACGGGGCTCGGCTGCGGCCTCTTCTGCATGGCCGCGATGTTCCTGCTCGGCTTCCTCGACGACCTGCTGTTCGGGGCGTCCCTGACCGTGTACGGCGTGCTGTTCCTGCCGGTGTCCGCGCTGAGCGCGCTGTGGGTGCGCGGGGGCGATCTGCTGACCGCCCCCGTCGTCGTCCCGATCGCCTTCGCCGTGGGTCTGCTGGCCGTCGCCGACGGCGGCGGCGGTTTCCTGGGCGGGGTGATGGGCCTGGTGACGGCCCTGTCCACGCAGGCCGGCTGGCTCTACGGCGGAACGCTGATCGCCGGGGTGATCGTCATCGTCCGCCGGATCCGGATGGTCCGGCGCCGCCGCAGAGCCTGACCACGGGCCGCGGGCCGTGGTGGCCGCTACCTGGCCAGGCGGCTACTTGGCGTGGTGGGCCGCGCGCATCGCCGCGCCCACGATCCCCGCGTTGTTCTGCAGCTGGGCCGGGACGATCTCGGCCTTGACGCCCTGGATGAACGGCAGGAACTTGTCGGCCTTGCGGCTCACCCCGCCGCCGATGATGAACAGGTCCGGGGTGAAGAGCATCTCGACATGCGCCAGGTACTTCTCGACCCGGCCCGCCCACTGCTCCCAGCTGAGGTCATGGTCCTCCTTGACCTTGCTGGACGCCTTCTTCTCCGCGTCGTGGCCGTCCAGCTCCAGGTGTCCCAGCTCGGTGTTGGGGACCAGCTCGCCGTCGACGAACAGGGCGCTGCCGATGCCGGTGCCGAAGGTGAGCAGGATGACCACGCCCTTACGGTCCCGGCCGGCGCCGAACTCCATCTCGGCCACGCCGGCCGCGTCCGCGTCGTTCACCACGGTCACCGGGAGACCGCCGAGCCGCTCGCTGAACAGCGTGCGCGCGTCGGTGTCGATCCAGCTCTTGTCGACGTTCGCCGCCGTGCGGATGTGAGTGCCGTCGGTGATCACGCCGGGGAAGGTGAGCCCGACCGGGCCGCTCCAGCCGAAGTGGTCGACCACCTGCTTGACCCCGTCGGCGACGCTGTCGGGCGTCGCCGGGTGCGGGGTCAGCACCTTGCACCGCTCCTGGGCCAGGTCGCCCTTGTCCAGGTCCACGGGAGCGCCCTTGATCCCGGAACCACCGATGTCCACGCCGAAGATCTGCATGGCTACACGTTACGTCGTACGACTGACAGTCACGACGCCGGAGGACTGTACGGACGGTCCTTACGCCCCGGCGCCGGTGCCGCCGCGCTCGGCGACCAGGGTGGCCGCCTCTTCGCGCAGGTCACGGCGGAGTTCCTTGGGAAGGGAGAAGGTGATGGACTCCTCGGCCGCCTTGACGATCTCGACGTCTCCGTAGCCGCGCTCGGCGAGCCACTCCAGGACCTGCTCGACGAGCACCTCGGGCACGGAGGCACCGGAGGTGACGCCGACGGTCGTCACGCCCTCCAGCCAGGCCTCGTCGATCTCGTCGGCGAAGTCGACCAGGTAGGCCTCGCGGGAGCCGGCCAGCTTGGCGACCTCGACGAGCCGCTTGGAGTTGGAGGAGTTGCGGGAGCCGACCACGATGACCAGTTCGGCCTCGGCGCCCATCTGCTTCACGGCGAGCTGGCGGTTCTGCGTGGCGTAGCAGATGTCGTCGCTGGGCGGCGAGATCAGCTGCGGGAACTTCTCCTTCAGCGCGTCGACGGTCTCCATGGTCTCGTCGACGGAGAGGGTGGTCTGGGAGAGCCAGACAACCTTGGACTCGTCGCGGACCTCGACCTTGGCGACGTCGGCCGGGCCGTCCACCAGCTGGATGTGGTCGGGGGCCTCGCCGGAGGTGCCGATGACCTCCTCGTGGCCCTCGTGGCCGATCAGGAGGATGTCGTAGTCCTCGTTCGCGAAGCGGACTGCTTCCTTGTGGACCTTGGTGACCAGCGGGCAGGTCGCGTCGATGGTGGCGAGGCGGCCGCGCTCGGCCTCCTCGTGGACGACGGGGGCGACGCCGTGCGCGGAGAACATCACGATGTTCCCCGGCGGGACCTCCTCGGTCCGCTCGACGAAGATCGCGCCCTTCTTCTCCAGGGTCTGCACGACGTACTTGTTGTGGACGATCTCGTGCCGGACATAGATCGGGGCCCCGTACTGTTCCAGGGCCTTCTCGACGGCGATCACGGCGCGGTCCACACCCGCGCAGTAGCCACGGGGGGCGGCGAGCAGGACACGGCGGCCAGGCGAAGCAGTCATGGCACCCATCGTAAGGCCGCGTTCGGGGGGTCGAAGATCGCGTCCGGGTGACGATCCCGGGGAGACCGGCGGGCCGGCCGGGTTGTGGTGCCGGTCTGCCTGTCAGTGTGCGCCGTTACTCTCGGCGCATGGCTTTGAACACGTCCGCCGAAGCTCCCGTTCCCGTCGGGGAGATCTCCCGGCTCATCGGGGGGTGGATCGACCGGCTCGGGGCCGTCTGGGTCGAGGGGCAGATCACCCAGCTCTCGCGGCGGCCGGGGGCAGGCGTCGTGTTTCTGACGTTGCGGGATCCGTCGCACGACATCTCGATCGGCGTCACCTGCTACCGGCAGGTGTTCGACGCGGTGGCCGACGTGGTCGGTGAGGGGGCCCGGGTCGTCGTCCTCGCGAAGCCGGAGTGGTACGCGCCGCGTGGGCAGCTGTCCCTGCGGGCCGCCGAGATAAGGCCGGTCGGGGTCGGGGAGCTGCTGGCGCGGCTGGAGATGCTCAAGAAGACGCTGGCCGCGGAGGGGCTGTTCGCCGCGGAGCGGAAGAAGCGGCTGCCGTTCCTGCCGCAGTTGATCGGGCTGGTGTGCGGGCGGGCCTCGGCCGCCGAGCGGGACGTGCTGGAGAACGCCCGGCACCGGTGGCCGGCGGTGCGCTTCGAGGTGCGGAACGTGCCGGTGCAGGGCGTGCACGCGGTGCCGCAGGTCGTGCAGGCCGTGAAGGAGCTCGACGCGATGGAGGAGGTGGATGTGATCATCGTCGC
Source organism: Streptomyces sp. NPDC047061 (assembly GCF_040643955.1). Taxonomy (NCBI): domain Bacteria; kingdom Bacillati; phylum Actinomycetota; class Actinomycetes; order Kitasatosporales; family Streptomycetaceae; genus Streptomyces; species Streptomyces sp. NPDC047061. The sequence continues at coordinate 50,544 of NZ_JBEYVI010000015.1, read as the reverse complement.
GCGCGGGGGCGGCAGCGTGGAGGATCTGCTGCCGTTCTCCGACGAGCAGTTGGTGCGCACGGTCGCCGGGTGCCGTACGCCCGTGGTGTCCGCCATCGGGCACGAGCCGGACACCCCGCTGCTCGACTACGTCGCCGACCTGCGTGCCTCCACCCCCACCGACGCCGCCAAGAAGGTCGTCCCGGACGTCGGGGAGGAGCTGGAGCGGGTGCGGATGCTGCGGGACCGGGGGCGGCGGAGTGTCGACGCGCTGGTGGCGCGGGAGGAGCGGGGGCTGGCGCATGCGCTCGCGCGGCCGGCCATGGAGGATCCGCACCGGATGGTCGACGAACGCGCCGATCACGTCTCCTCGCTGGTCGACCGTTCGCGGCGCACCCTCGGGCATCTGCTCGACCGCGCCGACTCCGAGCTGACGCACACGCACGCGCGCGTGGTGGCCCTCTCCCCCGCCGCCACGCTGAAGCGCGGTTACGCCGTGCTGCAGAAGGGCGACGGTCATGTGGTGCGGGACCCCGGGGACGTCGAGCCGGGTGAGGCGTTGCGGGCGCGGGTCGCGGAGGGCGAGTTCACGGTGCGGGCCGACGGTTGACGCCGGGTCGGACGAGTCGATGAGAAAGGTCAGTGCATGAGCAGCAGGACGGAAGAGGCCGCCCTCTCGTACGAGCAGGCGCGGGACGAGCTGATCGAGACCGTGCGGCGGCTGGAGGCCGGCGGGACGAGCCTCGAGGAGTCCCTCGCGCTCTGGGAGCGGGGCGAGGAGCTGGCCAAGGTGTGCCGGCGGTGGCTGGAGGGGGCGCGGGCCCGGCTGGACGCGGCGCTGGCCGAGGAGGAGGACGAGGGGGCCGAGGGGGAAGGGGCCGCGGAGGAGGGCTGAGCGGGGCGGTCCGCCTGCGGTCGTTGTGAGGCGGATCACTACGGTCCGGTTTTTGTTGAACCTTGAATCTTCCCTCGCTTATCGTCGTGCCGTCAGCTTATCCGGACCACGGTCCGGATGTGAATCGCGACGCGACCTCTAGGAAGTTCAACCATGTCTCTCGTTCTCGACCCCACCGCTCAGGACCTGCTGTTCCGCGAGGCCCGCACCGCCAACACCTTCACCGACGAGCCGGTGACCGACGAGCAGGTCCAGGCGATCTACGACCTGGTCAAGTTCGGCCCGACCTCCATGAACCAGTCGCCGCTGCGCGTGGTCCTGGTCCGCTCCCCCGAGGCCCGTGAGCGCCTCGTGCCGTACATGGCCGAGGGCAACCAGAAGAAGACCGCCACCGCCCCGCTGGTCGCGATCCTCGCCGCGGACAACGAGTTCCACGAGGAGCTGCCGGAGCTCTTCCCGCACTTCCCGCAGGCCAAGGACGCCGTCTTCGGCGACCGCGCGGTGCGTGAGGGCAGCGCGGCCCTGAACGCCGCCCTCCAGGCCGCCTACTTCATCATCGGCATCCGTGCCGCCGGCCTCGCCGCCGGCCCGATGACCGGCGTCGACTTCGCGGGCATCCAGAAGGAGTTCCTGGACGACGACCACACCCCGTTCGTGGTCGTCAACATCGGCAAGCCGGGTCCGGACGCCTGGTTCCCGCGCTCCCCGCGCCTGGCCTACGACGACGTCGTCACGACCGTCTGAGTCGCAGCACCGGCGCGGATGCGGAAGAGGCCCCCGGCAACGGCGCCGGGGGCCTCTCGCGTTCGCCGGTCGGGGCGCACCCGCGGGGCGGGTCGCCTGCGGGGCGCGTCGCCCGCGTCAGGACGTCTTCAGCGCCGCGGCCATCTTCGTCAGCTGGGTGAAGGAGGCCGTGCCGGCCACCACCGTGGTCGAGCCGGAGGTACCGGCCAGCACCAGCGCGTCGTAGCGGCCGCCGGTGTAGTGCGTCCAGGTGCGGTCGCCGATCTTCTCGGTCGTCTTCGTGGCCGACGCGCCCTGGCTGGCGTCGTCGATGAAGTCCGCGCGCTTCTGAGTCGACTGCTCGACCTGGACGTACTGACCGTCGGGGGTCTGGTAGCCGAGGTGCCAGCGGTCCCCGTCCTCGCCCTGGAAGCGGACCGAGGTGGCCTTCCAGGTGCTGGGCAGACCCTCCGGCGCGGCCACCGGGTAGCTCGCCGCGCGCCGTGCCGTCAGCAGCTCGACCCGGTAGTCGACCCGCTGGATGTCGGGAGCGTGATCGTCGTGCGGGACGAGCAGGTAGATGAAACCCGCCGCGAGGCCGATCAGGGCCAGGGAGAGAATCATGTCCCGGACCGTCTTCTGCTTGCCGTTCGTGCCTGCCACGCCCCCTATCGTCGCAGGTGCCCGCGGCGCTCATCCGTGGGGTCCCCTGCTCATTTTGTCAGCCTGGCGATAGAGTCGACGGGAAAACCCTCATCCGGCCGTCGTCGTATCAGAAAGGTGCGCTCCGATGACCGAGAATCATCATCACCTGCCGTCCGAACTCGATGTCCCCTCCGAGGCCCCCGACCGCAACCTCGCCCTGGAGCTCGTCCGGGTGACCGAAGCCGCGGCGATGGCCGCGGGGCGCTGGGTGGGCCGCGGCGACAAGAACGGCGCCGACGGCGCCGCGGTGCGCGCCATGCGGACCCTCGTCTCCACCGTGTCGATGAACGGCGTGGTCGTCATCGGCGAGGGCGAGAAGGACGAGGCCCCGATGCTCTTCAACGGAGAGCGCATCGGTGACGGCACCGGTCCCGAGGTCGACATCGCCGTCGACCCCATCGACGGGACGACGCTGACCGCGAAGGGCATGCCCAACGCGATCGCCGTGCTGGCCGCGGCCGAGCGCGGGGCCATGTTCGACCCGTCCGCCGTCTTCTACATGGACAAGCTGGTCACGGGCCCGGAGGCGGCGGACTTCGTCGACATCAACGCGCCCGTCTCCGTCAACATCCGGCGGGTCGCCAAGGCGAAGCGGGCCACCCCGGAGGACGTGACCGTCGTCATCCTCGACCGGCCGCGGCACGAAGGGATCATCAAGGAGATCCGGGAGGCCGGCGCGCGCATCAAGCTGATCTCCGACGGTGACGTCGCGGGGTCGATCTACGCGCTGCGCGAGGGCACGGGCGTCGACATGCTGCTCGGGATCGGCGGCACGCCCGAGGGCATCATCTCGGCGTGTGCGGTGAAGTGCCTGGGCGGCACCATCCAGGGCAAGCTGTGGCCCAAGGACGACGAGGAGCGGCAGCGGGCCATCGACGCCGGGCACGATCTGGACCGGGTCCTGACGACGGAGGACCTGGTGACCGGCGAGAACGTGTTCTTCGTCGCCACCGGCATCACCGACGGGGAGCTGCTGCGGGGCGTGCGGTACCGGTCGGAGACCGCGCTGACCGAGTCGATCGTGATGCGGTCGAAGTCGGGGACGGTGCGGCGGATCGACTCCGAGCATCGGCTGCGGAAGCTGCGCGCCTACAGCACGGTCGATTTCGACAAGGCGAAGTAGCGCCCAGGGGGAGGGGGCTGCCGGCCGTACGCGGCTGCAGGTGCACTGTGGCTGGTCGCGCAGTTCCCCGCGCCCCTTTGGGGCGCTGACCCGCGGGGCGCTGAAAAGTGTCCCCAGGCAGTGCGAAAGGCGCCCTCGGTGCGGTGAGGGCGCCTTTTCGTCAGCCTGCCTGTGCTATGCGGTTGGCCGCCGCCGCCCTCGCCGCCTTCTTCAGTTCCATGTCGCGGCGCCTGCGGCGGGCCAGGACCACGCGGCGTTCGGCGGCGGTGAGGCCGCCCCAGACCCCGTAGGGCTCGGGCTGGAGCAGCGCGTGTTCGCGGCACTCGACCATCACCGGACAGCGGGCGCAGACCCGCTTGGCCGCCTCCTCCCGGGACAGCCGGGCGGCGGTGGGTTCCTTGGAGGGTGCGAAGAACAGGCCTGCCTCGTCGCGCCGGCACACCGCCTCGGTGTGCCAGGGGGCGTCTTGGTCCCTGTCCCGCACTGGCACCCGCTGGGCCGGTACGGCAGCTACCTGCAGGGACGAATGCGGCGGTTGCAGCACGGGTCTACTCCTGACGACGGCTTCGCGAGCGAGAGACGATGCAGCAAGGCCTACCCGCTGTGCGCGGGCCTATGCACAGCGTCCTCAACAGCCGTAGGACGGCGGCTTGTTCACGACCCCTGGGGCCGCCGGGCCGGGAGTGATTCGCGACCGTCAACGGTCCAGGTGTTTGCGCAGCTTTCTGTCGACCTTGTCCTGAACCCGGTCCAGGATGTCCTCGATGAGCTTTCCGCGCTTCGGCCGCGCCTCCACATTGCCGAGGACGGCCCACCCGTCGACGTAGACGACCGGCGCGTCGGGATCGACCGAATCCAGCGTGTCCGCCTCGAAGTTGCCCAGCACGCCACCGCCGGTGCCGCGCAGCGACACGTTCTCCGGGACGCGGATCTGGACGTCGCCGAAGACCGAGACCGCCTTGATGACGACCTGCTGGTACTCGAAGATCGCCTCGGTGAGGTCGAGCTCGATCGAGCCGAAGACCGCGTAGGCGTGCAGCCGGCGGCCGGCCCGCCAGCGGCCCCGGCGGCGGGCGCTGCTGAAGACCGCCACCACGTTGCCGTCCGCCTCGACGGGGATCGCGCCGGGCGTCGGCCGGGGCGGCACCGGCGTGTAGGCCAGGGCGGCCGGGCCGGCGTGGGCCGCGGGCAGGTCCCGTATGAAGACCTCCAGCTCACCCACCGTCTTGGCGTTCAGCACCCCCTCCACGCGCTCGGCGTGCTCGTCGGCGGTCAGGCGCCCCTCGGCGAGGGCCTCCCGCAGGATGTCGGCGACGCGGTCGCGGTCGGCGTCCGAGGCGCGCAGCTCGGCGACCGGCGCTCCGGCGTACTCACGAGGGGGCTGCTTCTGAAGGTCCACGGCAGCAGCGTACCGAAACGCGATAGATCGCGACTACCCCTCGTCGCGACCTGTGGAAAACCCGTACGGTCCGCGAACTGAGCCTTACCTCACAGGCTCCCCGTCAGCGGCAGGTTCTAGGCTGGACGCGCCCGCCAGCATCGGCGGGCGGCCGTCCGTCAGAGTGAGGAATGGGCTGAGATGCCTGAGTTCGCGTATACCGATCTGCTCCCCCAGGGCGAGGACACCACCCCGTACCGGCTGGTGACCTCGGAGGGTGTGTCCACCGTCGAGGGACCGGACGGGCGGACGTTCCTCAAGGTGGAGCCCGAGGCGCTGCGCAAGCTGGCCGAAGAGGCCATCCACGACATCCAGCACTACCTGCGCCCCGCGCACCTCGCCCAGCTCCGCCGGATCATCGACGACCCCGAGGCGTCGAACAACGACAAGTTCGTCGCGCTCGACCTGCTGAAGAACGCGAACATCGCGGCGGCCGGCGTGCTGCCGATGTGCCAGGACACCGGCACGGCCATCGTCATGGGCAAGCGCGGACAGAACGTGCTGACCGAGGGCGGCGACGAGGCGGCGCTGAGCCGCGGCATCTACGACGCGTACCTGAACCTCAACCTGCGCTACTCGCAGATGGCTCCGCTCACCATGTGGGAGGAGAAGAACACCGGGTCGAACCTGCCGGCCCAGGTCGAGCTGTACGCCACCGACGGCGGCGCCTACAAGTTCCTCTTCATGGCGAAGGGCGGCGGCTCCGCCAACAAGTCGTTCCTCTACCAGGAGACGAAGGCCGTCCTGAACGAGGCCTCCATGATGAAGTTCCTGGAGGCGAAGATCCGTTCGCTCGGCACGGCCGCGTGCCCGCCGTACCACCTCGCGATCGTGGTGGGCGGTACGAGCGCCGAGTACGCGCTGAAGACCGCCAAGTACGCCTCCGCGCACTACCTGGACGAGATCCCGGCCGAGGGCTCGGAGCTCGGGCACGGCTTCCGGGACAAGGACCTGGAGCAGAAGGTCTTCGAGCTGACGCAGAAGATCGGGATCGGCGCGCAGTTCGGCGGCAAGTACTTCTGCCACGACGTGCGCGTGGTGCGGCTGCCGCGGCACGGCGCGTCCTGCCCGGTCGCCATCGCGGTGTCCTGCTCCGCGGACCGCCAGGCCGTCGCGAAGATCACCGCCGAGGGTGTCTTCCTGGAGCAGCTGGAGACGGACCCGGCGCGGTTCCTGCCGGAGACGACGGACGAGCACCTCACTGAATCCGACAGCGGCTCCGCCGCGGGGTCCTCGGACGTGGTGAGGATCGACCTGAACCAGCCGATGGACACGATCCTCGCGGAGCTGACCAAGTACCCGGTCAAGACGCGGCTCTCCCTCAGCGGTCCGCTGGTGGTGGCCCGGGACATCGCGCACGCCAAGATCAAGGAGCGGCTGGACGCGGGCGAGGAGATGCCGCAGTACCTGAAGGACCACCCGGTGTACTACGCCGGTCCGGCGAAGACCCCCGAGGGGTACGCCTCCGGTTCCTTCGGGCCGACGACGGCCGGGCGGATGGACTCCTACGTCGAGCAGTTCCAGGCGGCCGGCGGGTCGAAGGTGATGCTGGCCAAGGGCAACCGGAGCAAGCAGGTCACCGACGCATGCGAGGCGCACGGCGGCTTCTACCTCGGCTCGATCGGCGGACCGGCCGCGCGGCTCGCCCAGGACTGCATCAAGAAGGTCGAGGTCGTCGAGTACGAGGAGCTCGGCATGGAGGCGGTCTGGAAGATCGAGGTCGAGGACTTCCCGGCGTTCGTCGTCGTCGACGACAAGGGCAACGACTTCTTCCAGGACCCGGCTCCGGCTCCGACGTTCACGACGATTCCGGTGCGGGGGCCGGGGCTGGCCTAGGGCCTGTCCGGTGCGGCGGGGGACGGATGGCGCCCCCGCCGCCCCTACCCGTCCCGTCCTTGAAGGGGGTGGGCCCCCTTCTACCGCCCGGTTCGGGGGCTGCCGCCCCCGGACCCCCGCTTCGGCCTGGACGGCCTCGTCCTCAAACGCCGGACGGGCTGAAAAGCAAGCTCAAAAGCACAGGTCAGCGAGGCATGCAGCCGAACCAGTTCACCGTGTCGCCGTCCGTGGTGTAGCCCATGCATCTGAGGGTTCTGTCCTGGCGCTTCACGGTGCGGTCGACCGGGCCGTTCAGGTACTCCGTCTTGTGGTGGGGCTCCACGAGGGTGTCGACCTCGATGCGGTACCAGCGGCGGTCGCGGGACGGCAGGGTGCAGCCGTGGGCGGTCACGTTGCGGCTGGGGTCGCCGCTCCAGACGGGGCGTTCGGCGCGGTCGCAGTGGGCTCGGGAGCCTGCGGCGCCCGCCGTGCCAGCCGCCGCGCCCAGCAGGGTCGCCGCGCCTATGGACACCGCTGCGAGGGTGCCGAGCAGACCCTTGGGAGTGAAGTTCATCGAGTGGTCCTCCTGCCAGCCGTGGTGACGGCGGGGAGTCGCCCTGTCACCTTGGGCCGATAGTCACACTTGTCCGTGATGTTCGGCCTGGCGGGCGGGGAGGCCGTCCCCCGACCCGGTGACGTCGGTGGTGCCAATGCAGCAGGCGCCGGCCGCGTCCGGAACAACCGCCGTGCCCCGATCGCTGACAAGAACATGAGCGACTACCGCATCGAACACGACTCCATGGGCGAGGTCCGGGTGCCCGCGCACGCCAAGTGGCGGGCCCAGACCCAGCGGGCCGTAGAGAACTTCCCCGTCTCCGGGCAGCGGATCGAACGCGCGCACATCGAGGCGCTGGCCCGGATCAAGGGCGCGGCGGCCAGGGTGAACGCCGAGCTGGGGGTGGTCGACAAGGACATCGCCGGGGCGATCCAGGAGGCGGCCGGGGAGGTCGCCGAGGGGAAGTGGGACGAGCACTTCCCGGTGGACGTGTTCCAGACCGGGTCGGGGACGTCGTCGAACATGAACGCCAACGAGGTCATCGCGACGCTGGCGACCGAGCGGCTGGGGCGGGACGTCCACCCCAACGACCATGTGAACGCCTCGCAGTCCTCCAACGACGTGTTCCCGTCGTCCATCCACATCGCCGCCACGGCCGCCGTCACCCGGGACCTGATTCCGGCGCTGGAGCACCTCGCCGACTCGCTGACCAGGAAGTCCGAGGAGTTCGCCGATGTCGTGAAGTCCGGGCGGACGCATCTGATGGATGCGACGCCGGTGACCCTGGGGCAGGAGTTCGGGGGGTACGCGGCGCAGGTGCGGTACGGCGTCGAGCGGCTGCGGGCCTCGCTGCCCCGGCTCGCGGAGCTGCCGCTCGGCGGGACGGCGGTCGGGACCGGGATCAACACCCCGCCCGGGTTCTCCGCCGCCGTGATCGAGGAGGTCGCCCGGGTCACCGGGCTGCCGTTCACGGAGGCGCGGAACCACTTCGAGGCGCAGGGCGCCCGGGACGGGATCGTGGAGACGAGCGGGCAGCTGCGGACGATCGCGGTCGGGCTGACGAAGATCGCCAACGATCTGCGGTGGATGTCCTCGGGGCCGCGGACCGGGCTCGCCGAGATCGCGCTGCCGGATCTGCAGCCGGGGTCCTCGATCATGCCGGGGAAGGTCAACCCGGTCGTTCCGGAGGCCGTGTTGATGGTCGCCGCGCAGGTTGTCGGGAACGACCAGACGATCGCCGTGGCCGGCGCGGCCGGGAACTTCGAGCTCAACGTGATGCTCCCGGTCATCGGGAAGAACGTGCTGGAGTCCGTGCGGCTGCTGGCCAACGTGTCGCGGCTGCTCGCCGACCGGACCGTGGACGGGATCACCGCGCACCGGGAGCGGGCGCGGGAGTACGCCGAGTCGTCGCCGTCCGTGGTCACCCCGCTCAACAAGTACATCGGGTACGAGGAGGCCGCCAAGGTGGCCAAGAAGTCGCTGGCCGAGCGGAAGACGATCCGCCAGGTCGTCCTCGAGGGCGGGTACGTCGAGCGGGGCGACCTGACCGTCGAGCAGCTGGACGAGGCGCTTGATGTCCTGCGGATGACACGGCCGTAACCGGGTGCGAACGTTTCGCGCCGCCCGGCCAGAACCGTGACGTCCGCCGCAGCGTCGTATGCCTGTGGCACCTAATATCTGTGCATGGCAGACGGTGGAGCGGTGAGACGCGTGATGCGCGGGGAAACGGGCGGTGCGACCGGGAACGGCGCCGGGTCCGGCTTCTGGGCTCCCGGGAGCCAGATCCTGTGGCGGTACCGGGAGAACGCCGGGCACGGCTTCCACATCGCGCGCCCCGTCACCGTCGTCCGGGACGACGAGGAGCTGCTCGTCGTCTGGCTGGCACCCGGCACCGAGTGCGTCAGGCCGGTGCTCGCCGACGGCTCGTCGGTGGGCGAGGAACCGCTGGAGTCCCGCTACACCAAACCCCGGTCCGTCACGCACGGCCACTGGCGCGGCACCGGCGTCCTGAAGCTGGCCCGGCCGGGTGAGCCCTGGTCGGTGTGGCTGTTCTGGGAGCCGGGCTGGCAGTTCAAGAACTGGTACGTCAACCTTGAGCAGCCGCTGGTCCGTTGGGGCGGCGGAGTGGACTCGGAGGACTACTTTCTGGACATCTCCGTGCACCCGGACCGCAGTTGGCGCTGGCTCGACGAGGACGAGTTCGCGCAGGCCCAGCGGGACGGGCTGATGGACTCGGAGACGGCCGCGGCGGTGCGGACGGCGGGTCTGGCCGCGGTGGCCGCCGTCGAGGCCTGGGAGGCGCCTTTCTCGGCCGGCTGGCAGCACTGGCGCCCGGACCCGTCCTGGGCGGTACCGTCACTGCCCAAGGACTGGGACCGTACGCCCGCGCACGTGTCCTCATGAGACCCTTGATGCGCCCCCGGTCCACAACCGTAGGATCGTCCTCCGCAAGGAAACGTGAGCACAACTCCCGGCGCATGCGCCGGGCTTGACCGAACGTCACCGAGGGGCGGCAGGACGTGAGCGAGGGGTACGAGGGCAACACCGGCGAGCGGTGCGCGGGCCGCAGATCGTTTGCCGGTGGCACAGGAACAGCCTCCAGCCACGCCGAAATTCCGTTCCTGGGACACCTAATCCGGGTATCGGCACTTCGGCGGGACCACCTGCGCGCCCGGCGCGCAGCCCCGGACGGACGGATTCGACACGCGTGACGGAGCACCCCACCTCCTACGAGCGCCCACAGCCGGGCGCCGACCCCGCGGAGGCCCGCGGGGCGCTCCTGCGTTCCCCGCAGCCGCAGGTGCAGACACAGGGACAACCGCAGCCCTGCCCGCGCGGCGGCACCGCCTTACCGGCGCAGGCCCGCGCGGGCGAGACGCCCTCCGGTCCCGGTACCAGCACGCCCAAGGAGCACTCCGTCAACGGCCCCGAGCACGCCCAGCCCACCAGCGCTGAGCCCGATCCGCACCGGCCGCGCCCCGCCCCGGAGGGCATCCCGCCGCAGCCCGGCGCCGAGCCGGAGCGGGCGGTGGGCTCCCAGGAGCGCCGTAGCGGACGCGGGCTGCCGCCCGGCCGGCCGATGCCGATGCGGCGGGACGGCGACCGGCTGCGCTTCGTGGGCGCCGCGACCCGCCGGATCGCCCGGGGCATCGACCTGGACGAGATCGTGATGGGGCTGTGCCGGGCGACCGTACCGACCTTCTCGGACGCGATCCTGGTCTATCTGCGCGACCCGCTGCCGGTCGGCGACGAGCGGCCCGTCGGCCCGGTGGTGCTGCGGCTGCGCCGCACCGACCGGATCCCGGAGGAGCGGGACTCCGACGGTTTTCCGCCGCTGCCCGTCCCGGAGCCGGATCCGGCCGACATCGGCCTGGCCGCGCTCACCGCGGAGCTGTGCGAGGTACGGCCGGGCGGTGCGTTGAACGAGGTGCTGCGGGGCGTACGACCGGTTTTCGCCGACTCCCCCGCGGCCCGTGCCGCCCTCCCCGAACTCCTCGGTGAGGGGAAACGAATCGCTCGTCCCCGGTGCCCAGCACGCGATCCTCGCCCCGCTGCGCGGCCGGCGCCGGGTGATCGGCGCGGCCCTGTTCCTGCGCCGCCCGGAGCGGCTGGCGTTCGAGGCCGACGACCTGCTGGTCGCCGCCCAGCTGGCCACGCACAGCGCGCTCGGCATCGACAAGGCGGTGCTGTACGGCCGGGAGGCCTACATCGCCGACGAGCTGCAGCGGACCATGCTGCCGGAGAACCTGCCGAGCGCCACGGGCGTGCGGCTGGCGTCCCGTTACCTTCCGGCCGCCGAGACGGCCCGGGTGGGCGGTGACTGGTACGACGCGATCCCGCTGCCCGGAAGCCGGGTGGCGCTGGTCGTGGGTGACGTCATGGGCCACTCCATGACCTCGGCGGCCATCATGGGTCAGCTCCGGACGACCGCGCAGACGCTGGCGGGTCTCGACCTGCCGCCGCAGGAGGTCCTGCACCACCTGGACGAGCAGGCCCAGCGGCTGGGCAGCGACCGGATGGCGACCTGCCTGTACGCCGTCTACGACCCGGTCTCGCATCGCATCACCATCGCCAACGCCGGGCATCCGCCGCCGGTGCTGCTGCACCTGGGCGGCCGCGCCGAGGTGCTGCGGGTGCCGGCGGGGGCGCCGATCGGTGTCGGCGGGGTGGACTTCGAGGCGGTGGAGCTGGACGCGCCGGCCGGGGCGACGCTTCTCCTGTACACCGACGGCCTTGTGGAGTCCCGGCTGCGGGACGTGTGGACCGGCATAGAGCAGCTGCGCGAGAAGCTCGCCGCGACGGCGCAGTTGACGGGACCGGACCATCCCCCGCCCCTTGAGGCGCTGTGCGACGAGGTGCTCGACATGCTCGGGCCGGGTGACCGCGACGACGACATCGCCCTGCTCGCGGCCCGGTTCGACGGGATCGCGCCGAGCGACGTCGCGTACTGGTTCCTGGAGCCGGAGGACGCGGCGCCGGGGCGGGCCCGGCGGCTGGCGCGGCGGGCCCTGGCCCGCTGGGGCCTCGAAGAGCTGACCGACTCCGTCGAGCTGCTGGTCAGCGAGGTCGTCACGAACGCGGTGCGGTACGCGTCGCGGCCGGTGACGTTGCGGTTGCTGCGGACGGATGTGCTGCGGTGCGAGGTCGGCGACGACGTGCCCCAGCTGCCGCGACTGCGGCAGGCCCGGGCGACGGACGAGGGCGGCCGGGGACTGTACCTGGTGAACCGGCTGGCCCGGCGGTGGGGGGCGACGCGGCTGAGCACCGGGAAGGTCGTGTGGTTCGAGCTGAATCGGTAGCGCCGTAGGGCTTTATGGCGGCGGGTAACTGCGAGCCATCCTGTGTGCCTGTGTGGTCCACCGGTAAATTTTGCGTGCACGGAAGCTCAAGCCGAACTACAGTGACAGCCTCGCCATCGCGCACTGACGCAATGGATCTGGATAATAAAAAAAGGGGGGCGGATGAATCTGCGTAATTTCGTTGCCAGGGCCACGGTCGTGGTAACGGCGGGGGCCATTTTCTCGCTTTTCGGGGGGCCCGCCCAGGCCAGCTCGGGCTGGGACTACATAGGCGTGACGGAATTCCCCCGCAACTCTTCTGACTACATACGCACGACGGGCAACGCACTGTCGACTGGTGGCGACCTCGAGGCCTGCATTACCACCGCCAGCACCAAATCGCATGCCTACGACCTTTGGGAGTACGACCCGAACAACGCCGATGACTTCGTGGATGCGGTCAACGGCTCCGGATGCTGGATCTTCAGGGACATCGGCAAGTACGTCGACGGCGACAACAACCGGGCGGAGTTCTACATCGGCACCTACGACGACGATGCCCTCCGGGTCTATTGGTACGACTGATCATTTACGCCGCCAGAACGAGCTGAGCTGAACCGCAACTGAGAGAGCCAACGCAGGGGGCACTGGGTGGAGTTCACCGGGTGCTCCCTCTGGCACATTCGCTACTGGCAGTCTCCGGGTCCAGGGGGTTGTTGGTGATGCCGTCCGTCGGCGTGGTTTCCGGTGTCGGGGACTCCGTAGGGGTCGGGGGCTGCGACGCGGGCAGGTTCTGGTATGCCCCGGGTTCAATGGGGTCGGGTTACCGGAGAATCGACTACTCGTCTGCCTTCGGAGGCCCGTTATGCCCCGCAGCCACCACCCGAGTTCCGCCGCCTTATCCTCGATCTGGTCGCCTCCGACCGGAAGATCGCCGAGGTGGCCACGCTCCTCGGGATCAGCGAGCAGACCATCCATATCTGGCGCCGCCAGAGTCTGATCGGCACCGGACAGATGCCCGGCACCCCAAGCCACCGCCTCCCCAAAAAGCGGTCCGAGGGCATCCGGGTGATGGCCAGTGAGGGGCATTCGGCGCAGTGGGCCTGCCGAGCGCTGCACGTGACCGCAGTACGCCATCCATCCGCGGACTGCTTGGAAATGTCGAACGGCTTTCCCGGCGCTTTCGACTCGTTCACACGAATCCTCCCGGGGAACCCCCAGTTGACCGAATAAACACAGTCACGAACGACCCGGCCCCTTCGCTCCACCCCGATTACAGGGGTTTCATCACTACTACGAGCCGGTCCGCCAAACCTGGATGCACCAGACCGAGCCTGCACTGGCGGATACGCCCGCCCGGCCGGCAGCGGCCGGGCCTCTCAGACCACCTCTACGCAGTTCGAAATACTTCTTCGGCACGGGACGGACTCTTTCCAGGACTCGCAACCGCCGATAGAAACCACCCTGGATCGAAGGGGCGGGTGCACCATTCCGCCATCGATTCCAAGGCTTTGTCGGTGATGGTGGAGACGGTCTCCTTCGCCGTCGTCATACCGTAGACCTCCGCGAGGTGGGCGACGATCTCGCCGGACGTGAGGCCCTTCGCGGTGAGCGAGTGCCCAGCCGCTCGCGGGGGACCTGCACGATCACCGGTCCGACCTCCGTCATCACCTTCTTCCTCCGACAGCCGTTGCGCGTGTTGCCACCTGAGCGCGACCCGCGCCCGCCGACCCGGCCGACCTCCGCGGCCAGGTGCAAGTCCGTCTCCGCCTCCAAGGCGGCCTGCATCAGGTGCTGGGCCAGTTCGGGCAGGATCCCGCCCTCGCCCATCAGTCTCAGCCCGCCCTCAGCGGTCCTCTCGGCGGCCAGCGCGGCCAGTTCCTCCAGCAGCTCGCTGCGCAGACCATTCGCGGATACCGGCATCGACTTCACGTCGGCACCCTCGACGGCCTCGCCGACACCGGCAGCGACACCCCGCTACCCGTCCCGATCAGGTGATCCGTCATCGTTCCCATCAGGTGACTCCTTCGTGGAGGCTCACACCTGATTCATGGCTCTGGCTCACATTCGGTGGTAACCGTGCGTCACGTTCGTCCAGGCCCTGAATGCGTGGCTCGCGGGCGGGCACTGTCGATGCGTCCCGGGGGAGAGGACCCAGCCTGACAACCCCTCGTATGCCCCTCCGGACTGCGCGTCTTGCCGTCAGTAACCATTGGCGCGATGCATTACCACCGGATGTGAGCCAGAGCCTGATTCATGACACTCCCACGCGGCGGAGCCGCATATCAGATTCAGCCCCGCGCCCTGCGAAGCAGCGGGACGCGGGGCGAACGCTACTGCTGGTCGGCCGGGTCCAGCGGGTTGTCCGTGGTGCCGTCCGTCGGGGTCTCCTCCGGGGTGGACGGGGCGCTGGTCGTCGGCGTCGGGGACTTCGTCGGGGTCGAGCTCGGCGTCTGGGACGGTGTCTGCGACGGGGTCGCCGACTTCGTCGGGGTCGAGCTCGGGGTTTCCGACGGGGTCTCGGACGGGGTGAGGCTGGGGGTCGGCGTCGTGGACGGCTTGACGGCTGCGCCCAGCTTGGTGTCCAGCTCGAACTTGGCCTTCTTCGTGACGCCGAAGGTGTACGCCGCCCAGATCTGCGCCGGGTAACCGCCACCGTTGATACGGCCGGTGCCGGGGATCAGGCCCGTGGCGCCGGTCAGCGGGACCTGGTTGTGGGTCTTGGCGTCCTCGCCGAACAGCCCGACCGAGGTGACCAGGTCCGGCGTGTAACCGGTGAACCAGGCCGACCTGTTGTAGTCGGACGTACCCGTCTTGCCGGCCACCTGCTGACCCCTGCGCAGCGGGTTCTGGGCCACCGACACCTTGGCCGTACCGTCGTCGACCACACCGGTCAGGACCGACGTCACCTGGTCGGCCGCCTCACGGTTGATCACCTGTTCACCGATCGGGTCCGGCAGGTCGACCTTGCGGCCGGTCTTCTCCGCGGACGCGAGGATCGACGGGGTGACCTTCTGGCCGTGGTTGTCGAGGGTGGCGTACGCCGAGGCCATCTCCAGCGGGCTCGCGCCCATGGTGCCCAGGGTCATCGCGGGCACCGCCTGGAGGCTCTCGGTGTCCAGGCCGAGGTCGTCGGCGGTCTGCAGCACGTTCTTCATGCCGACGTCGACGCCCATCTGCGCGAACACCGAGTTGACGGACTTGTTCATCGCCGTCTGCACGGTGATGTTGCCGTAGTCCGCGTCGTCCTCGTTCGGCGGCGAGAAGGCGATGTCGCTGCCCTTGACCGCACGGCCGCTGGTGCCGTCGTAGATCGTGTTGGCGTTGATGTCCTTGCCGTCCTGCGTCTTGGCGTCCCGGTCGAGGGCGGAGGCGAGGATGATCGGCTTGAAGGTGGACGCGGGCTGGTAGTCGGCGCGGGTGGCGTTGTTCGTGTAGTGCTTGTAGTAGTCGACGCCGCCGTAGAGGGCGACGATCTTGCCGGTCTTGGGGTCGACGGAGACGGCACCGGCCTGGACGTTCTTGTCGACCTTGCGCTTCTTGCCGTCGAGCTTGCTGGTGAGCTGGCTCTTGACGGCCGCCTCCAGCTTGGTCTGCTTCTTCGGGTCGATGTTCAGGGTGATCGTCCAGCCCTGGTCGACCACCAGGGCCTCGGCGTCGGACCGGCTGATGTTCTGCGACTTCATCAGCTGGTTCTCCAGCTGGGTGTTGGCCAGGTCGACCAGGTAGCCCTTCTGGCCCTCCAGACCGGACGCGGCCTTCGGCTCCTTGGGGATCGGGAACGTCATGGCGTCACGCTTGGACTTGTCCAGCCAGCCTTGGCCGACCATGTTGTCCAGGGTGTAGTTCCAGCGGTTCTTCACCAGCTTCCTGCCGACGGGGCCCGCCACCGCCCAGTCGTACTGGCTCGGCGCCTGCAGCAGCGAAGCCAGGTAGGCGCCCTGCTCGACCGAGAGCTTCTCGGCGTCGACGCGGTAATAGGCCTGGGCGGCCGCCTGGATGCCGTAGGCGCCGCGGCCGTAGTAGCTGGTGTTGATGTAACCGGCGAGGATGTCGTCCTTGGAGTTCTCGCGGTCCACCTTGAGGGTGATGACCAGTTCCTTCAGCTTGCGCGTGACCGTCTGGTCCTGGTCGAGGTAGTAGTTCTTGACGTACTGCTGGGTGATCGTCGAACCGCCCTGGACGCCGCGGCCCCGCAACGTGTTGTAGAGGCCGCGGGCCATGCCCTTGAGGTCGATGCCGTTGTCGTTGTAGAAGGTCTTGTTCTCCGCCGCGACGAAGGTGTGCTGGACCTCCTTGGGGACCTTGGAGAGGTCCACGATCTCGCGGTTGACGGTGCCCTTGCGGGCCAGGACCGAGCCGTCGCTGTACTTGTAGACGTTGCTCTGCGTCTGCGCGAGTGCGTTGCCCTCGGGGACGCTCACCATCATGTACAGCGCGATGAAGGAGCCGATGCCCAGCAGACAGACGGTGAAGAACGCGCCGAGCATCTTCTTCCAGGTGAACAGCCTGCGTATGCGGCCCTTGGCGGGCTTGCCCGGCGCACCTGGCTTGCCGGGCGGACCGGGCTTGCCCGGCTTCCTGGCGGCGGCCCGGCGGCGCTCGGCGCGGGTGGCGCCCTCGGCCGCCTCGGCGGCCGGGGACTCGACCACCGTCGTGGTCCCGCCCTCCCCCGTGATCTCGGGCTCGACCTGCTCGGACGTGCGGTTCCGCGGCGCGGCGCGGCGGCCGCCACGCTGTCGCGCTCTTCTCTCGTCCGCTCGTCCCATGAGTCCGTCTGCTCCGCTTCGTCTCGGCTGTCACACGTGTGTACGGGTGTCACACAAGTACGTGGCTCAGGTCAGTCCAGAAAACTAACACCGCTCGCTATGACAAAGGACGCGCGATCTGCCCTTTTTCGGACGTGACAATCAGCACCCCCACCCAACGGAACCGACGAGCGGAGCAGGCCGAGGGTTGCGCGACACTGCCGAGTGATATCACTTCGATCACACAAAGCCGGCCGGGATTGCGCTTCCGGAGGGCCCCGTCCCCGCACCCGATGCCTGGTCAGGGCGGCACCCGCGGGCCCTCCTCGGAGCGCAGGACCCCGGGCGGCCGCGCGCCTCAGCGGGCGGGGGCCGGCAGCGGCTCGGGCGACCACGTGCCGACGTACTCCGCCTCCGGGCCCACCCCGACTCCGCCGGAGCTCACGCCAGCTCCTCCTTGAACCCCTGCCGCCAGGAGGGGTAGCGCGGCTCCCAGCCCAGCTCGCGCTTGGCCTTGGCGTTGGAGAAGCCGCGGCCCTGGGTCATGACGACGACCGCCTGTTCGCCGGCCACGAGGCGGGCCAGCCACACCGGCACCCGCAGCGGGCGCCTCGCCCCGGCGCACTCCGCCAGGTACGGCAGCCACTCGGCGGCCGGCGCCGGTTCGTCGTCGACGATGTTGAAGACGCCCCGCGCCTTCTGTTCGACGGCCAGCACGGTGGCGCTCGCCGCGTCGTCGAGGTGGATCCAGCTGCTGTGGCCGGTGGCGCGGCCGACCAGGGGGTACAGGCGCCTGCGGACCAGCTCCACCTGGTCGTCGATGGCGCCGGGGCCGTAGAACGCGCCGTAGCGCAGGGCCGCGCCCCCGGCGCCGAGCACCGCGTCCTCCAGGTGGCGCAGGGCCAGCATGCCGCCGTGCGCGGGCGTTGCCGGCATCAGGTCCAGCGGGTCCTCCTCCGTCTTCACCCAGCCGCCCGCGCGGACGCCGTTCCAGCTGCCGTGGCTCTGCGCGACGACATGGGGGACGCCGGTCGCCTCGGCGGCGGCGAGCAGATGGTCCGTACCCTCGGTGCGCAGCCGGTTGGTGAGGGCGAACCAGCGGTCGGGGTGCCGGATGTCCGGCTTGCCGGCGTGCGCCGGGGAGATCGCGGTCAGCTGATGGACGATCACGTCCGGGCGGGCCCCGGCCACCGCCGCGCCGACCGAGAGGGCGTCCAGGCCGTCCATGACGACTCCGTCCGCGCCCAGTTCCCTCAGCAGTCCCAGCTTGGCCGCGCTCGTCGTCGTGGCCGTCACGCGGTGCCCCCGCGCCACCAGCCGCGGCACCAGCCGCCGTCCCAGAACCCCACTGCCACCTGCCACGAAGACCCGCACGGTCATCACCTTCCCGGTCCGTTCCGGAGCCGTGGACCGACTCCCGGACCGGAGACGAGACAGACCCGCGCCGCTGTGACACCGCGCTGTCGCACAACCGTGACAAACGGCTCCCACGTGCGCGTTCGCACGCCCCGCCATGATCTACACACTCCGCGTATACATGCGGCGTATACACCGTGTGTAGAGTCCTCGTCATGTCCATCGGTCACACCCTTTTGGGGCTCCTGGAGTCCGGCCCGCGCCACGGTTACGACCTGAAGCGGGCCTTCGACGAGAAGTTCGGTCACGACCGGCCGCTGCACTACGGCCAGGTCTACTCGACGATGTCCCGGCTGCTGAAGAACGGGCTCGTGGAAGTCGACGGCATCGAGGCGGGCGGCGGACCCGAGCGGAAGCGGTACGCCATCACCGACGCCGGGGTCACCGACGTCGAGCAGTGGCTGGCGACTCCGGAGAAGCCGGCCGAGTACCTCCAGTCGACCCTGTACACCAAGGTCGTGCTGGCGCTGCTGACGCACCGCGACGCCGGCGAGATCCTCGACGGCCAGCGCTCCGAGCACCTGCGCAGCATGCGCATCCTCACCGACCGCAAGCGCCACGGCGACCTCGCGGACCAGCTCGTCTGCGACCACGCGCTCTTCCACCTGGAGGCGGACCTGCGCTGGCTGGAGCTGACCGCGGCCCGGCTCGACAAGCTCCGTGCGGAGGTGGCCAAGTGAACGCCCCCGCTGCTCCGGCCGGTTCGCTGCTCACCGCCGAAGGGCTGCGCAAGGCCTACGGCCCGACCCTCGCCCTCGACGGGGCCGGGTTCTCCATACACCCGGGCGAGGTCGTCGCCGTGATGGGTCCCTCCGGGTCCGGCAAGTCGACACTGCTGCACTGCCTCGCCGGGATCGTGCCGCCCGACGCCGGGTCGATCATGTACGCCGGCCGGGAGATGGCCACCATGAGCGACGCCGAGCGCAGCGCGCTGCGGCGCAGCGAGTTCGGGTTCGTCTTCCAGTTCGGCCAGCTGGTGCCCGAACTGACCTGCGTGGAGAACGTCGCGCTGCCGCTGCGGCTGAACGGCACCTCCCGCAAGGAGGCCGAGAAGGCCGCGCTGGGCTGGATGCAGCGCCTGGAGGTCGACGACCTCGCGAAGAAGCGGCCCGGCGAGGTCTCCGGCGGGCAGGGTCAGCGGGTCGCGGTGGCGCGCTCGCTGGTGACCGGGCCGCGGGTGCTGTTCGCGGACGAGCCGACCGGCGCGCTCGACTCGCTCAACGGCGAGCGGGTGATGGAACTGCTGACGGACGCCGCCCGTTCCACCAACGCGGCCGTCGTCCTCGTCACGCACGAGGCGCGGGTGGCCGCGTACTCCGACCGCGAGATCGTCGTACGGGACGGGAAGTCCCGGGACATGGAGCGGGCGGTATGAACGCCAGGCAGTGGTCCAGGGATCTGGCCATGGGGGTCCGGTTCGCCTTCGGGGGCGGACGCGAGGGCTGGTTCCGGGCCGCGATGACGGCGGTGGGCGTGGGCCTCGGGGTGGCGCTGCTGCTGCTCACCACGGCCATCCCGAGCGCACTGGCCGTGCGCCACCAGCGCGACGTGGCACGGGCGGACTACACGTACGTCTTCGGCAAGCCCATGAAGGCCGGTGAGAAGACGTTCGTCGTCGCGGACATCGAAACCCCCTACCGGGGCAACGACATCCGCGGCCGGATCGTCCAGCGGGAGGGCGCGAAGGCGCCGGTGCCGCCCGGGCTCACCGCGTACCCGGCGCCCGGCGAGATGGCCGTCTCGCCCGCGCTGAAGCGGCTGCTCGGCTCCCCCGACGGGACCCTCCTGCGGGCCCGGCTGCCGTACCGGATCACCGCCACCATCGCGGAGAGCGGGCTGACCGGCTCGCAGGAGCTCGCCTACTACGCGGGCTCCGCCGACCTCGCCGCCCACATCCACCCGCCGGACGTGGCCCGGATCGACCACTTCGGCAGCCCCCGGTCCCCGGACGAGGAGTCCGACCCGGTCCTCACCCTGCTCGTCCTCGTGGTGTTCGTGGTGCTGCTGATGCCGGTCGCCGTGTTCGTCGCGGCCGCCGTCCGCTTCGGCGGCGAGCGCCGCGACCGGCGGCTGGCCGCGCTGCGGCTGGTCGGCTCCGACGGCCGGATGGTACGGCGGATCGCGGCCGGCGAGGCGATGGCGGGCGCGCTGCTCGGACTCGTCCTCGGCGTCGGCTTCTTCCTGGCCGGCCGCCAGTTCGCGGGCAGCGTCGAGGTGTTCGGCATCAGCGTGTTCCCGAGCTATCTCAACCCCTCCCCCGTGCTGGCCGCGCTGGTGGCGGTCACCGTCCCGGCGGCGGCCGTGCTGGTGACCCTGTTCACGCTGCGCGGGGTGGTCATCGAGCCGCTCGGCGTGGTGCGTACGGCGAAGCCCGCCCGCCGCCGGCTGTGGTGGCGACTGCTGCTCCCGGTGGCCGGTCTGGCGGCGCTCTACCCGATGATCGGTCAGGGCCGCGGCGACGGCGACTTCAACCAGTACCTGGTGACCGGCGGCGTCCTGCTCCTCCTGGTCGGCGTCACGGCGCTGCTGCCGTGGGTCGTGGAGACGGTCGTGGGCCGGCTCGGCCGGGGCACGGTGGCCTGGCAACTGGCCGTCCGGCGGCTGCAGTTGAGCAGCGGTACGGCGGCCCGCATGGTCAACGGCATCGCGGTGGCGGTGGCCGGGGCGATCGCGCTCCAGATGGTCTTCGCCGGTGTCGAGGCGGACTACACCAAGGTGACCGCCAACGACCTGAACCGCGCCCAGATGTCGATCCAGGTTCCGGACGGCGTCTCGGTGCCCGAGGTCGCCCGGGCCATGACCGCCACCAAGGGGGTGCGGAAGGTGGTGTCGATCGCCGACGGCCAGGCCGGCGACCTGAAGAAGGACCCGAGCCAGACCGCCCAGGTGAGCGTGGGCAGTTGCGCCTCGCTGCGGGAGATCGCCACCCTGCCGTCCTGTCACGACGGCGACGCCTTCGCGCTGAAGGGGTCCGACAGCGACTCCGAGACCGCGAAGCTGCTGGCGACCGGGGAGAAGCACGGCCGGACGCTGTACCTCAACCCCTCCTACACCGGTGACACCGAGGGCTCCCCGAGCCGCTGGGAGGTGCCGGCGGGGCTGAAGCAGGCGCAGACCCGCGAGGACCCCACCGGCTACAAGCGCGGCGGCCTCCTGCTCACCCCGGGCGCGCTGCCGGCCGGCGCCGACACGGCGGTGCAGGGCGTGGTCTACCTGTCCACCGACTCCGGGGTGCGCGACGTCAACGAGTACGTGATCAACACGGCGGTCCGGATCGACCCGCTGATGCACGCCGAGGCGCTGACCTCGGTCGAGCGGGACGGCCAGTTCGAGTCCATCCGCACCGGGCTGTTCGTGGGCGCGGCCGCCGTCCTGGCGCTGATCGGCGCGAGTCTGCTGGTCGGCCAGCTGGAGCAGTTGCGCGAGCGCAAGAAGCTGCTGTCGGCCCTGGTCGCCTTCGGCACCCGGCGCCGCACGCTGAGCCTGTCGGTGCTGTGGCAGGCGGCCATCCCGGTCGGGCTGGGCCTGGTGCTGGCCGGCGTGGTGGGGCTGACGCTGGGCACGGTGCTGCTGCGGATGGTCGGCTCCACGGTGCGCGTGGACTGGCCGGGCGTGCTGGCGATGACCGGCTTCGGCGCGGCGGTCGTCCTGGCGGTGACCCTGCTGAGCCTGCCGCCGCTGCTGCGGCTGATGCGCCCGGACGGGCTGCGCACCGAATAGGCCGAACGACAGGTGTCAGGAACCGGCGCCGAGGACCCGGACGGGCAGCGGCCGCAGCGCCTCGCGCAACGCGGCCGCCAGCTCCCGGTACTCGGCGCCGCGCGCTGCCCCCGCGCGCATCGCGAGGGCGACCCGGCGGCTCGGCGCGGGCTCCGCGAAGGAGCCGGTGCGGAGCTGCTCGCTGCGGCTGGTCTCGACCTTGACGGCGGTGTGCGGCAGCAGGGTGCAGCCGAGCCCGCCGGCGACCAGCTGGACGAGGGTGGCGAGCCCGGCGGCCGTGGTGGTCACCGCGACATCCTTCCGCCCCGCCTCCCGGCAGATGTCCAGGGCCTGGTCGCGCAGGCAGTGTCCCTCGTCCAGGAGCAGCAGGTTCAGCTCCTTCAGCGCCTCGCGGGCGATGCCGGTGCGGCCGCCGAGCGGATGCCCGAGCGGCGTGACGAGCACGAAGTCCTCGTCGAACAGCGGGAGTTCGACGACCCCGGGGATGCCCAGGGGGACCGCGAGCAGCAGCAGGTCGAGGCGGCCGGCGGCGAGCCCGTCCAGGAGGCTGGCGGTCTGCTCCTCGTGGACCTGGAGGTCGAGGTCCGGATAGCGGTCGTGGACCAGTCCGAGGACGGTGGGCAGCAGATACGGCGCGACGGTGGGGATCACCCCGAGCCGCAGCGCGCCGGTGAACGGCGCCCGCACCGCCTCGGCCTCCGCCAGCAGCGCCTGCACCTCGTCCAGCACCGCCCTCGCCCGGACGGCGAGCCGCGCGCCGGCGGGCGACAGCAGCACCTTGCGGGTGGTCCGTTCGAGCAGCGTGACACCGAGCGTCTCCTCAAGGGCCGCGACGGCCCCCGACAGCGCGGGCTGGCTCATGCCTATCGCGGCCGCCGCGTCCCGGAAGTGCAGGTGCTCGGCGACGGCGGCGAAGGCGCGCAGCTGCGCGAGACTGGGCTGCCGCCGCTTGCCCCCGGCACCGCCGACACCGGCCCCGACACCGTTCCCCAGGGGATTACCCAGAGCCACTAATAGCCACCTCCGATCAACTCGACCGAGTGTAGCTATTTCAGGAATCAATGCACCTTGTGCCACGATCGGCGGCGTCCAACCCATCGGAGCAGGCCCCGCGATCCGGGGTCGCTCCGCGCTGCAAGGAGAGCGTGTGCTCACTGTCGGTGACAAGTTCCCCGAGTTCGAACTGACCGCCTGCGTCTCGCTGGAGAAGGGCCGGGAGTTCGAGACGATCACCCACAAGACCTACCAGGGTTGGAAGGTGGTCTTCGCGTGGCCCAAGGACTTCACCTTCGTGTGCCCCACCGAGATCGCCGCGTTCGGCAAGCTGAACGAGGAGTTCGCCGACCGTGACGCGCAGATCCTCGGCTTCTCCGGTGACTCCGAGTTCGTCCACCACGCCTGGCGCAAGGACCACGACGACCTGCGCGAGCTGCCGTTCCCGATGATGGCCGACTCCAGGCACGAGCTGATGCGCGACCTCGGCATCGAGGGCGAGGACGGCTTCGCCAAGCGCGCCGTCTTCGTCGTCGACCAGAACAACGAGATCCAGTTCTCCATGGTGACCGCGGGCTCGGTGGGCCGTAACCCCAAGGAGGTCCTGCGGGTCCTGGATGCCCTGCAGACCGACGAGCTCTGCCCGTGCAACTGGACCAAGGGCGAGGACACCCTGGACGCGGTCGCGCTCCTCGCGGGTGAGTGACCCGTGTCCCTCGACTCCCTCAAGTCCCGTGTCCCGGACTACGCCAAGGACCTGAAGCTCAACCTGGGTTCGGTCATCGGCAACTCGGAGCTGCCGGCACAGCAGCTGTGGGGCACGGTCCTGGCGACCGCCGTCGCCGCCCGCTCCCCGATCGTGCTGCGCGAGCTGGCGCCGGAGGCGAAGGCGAACCTGTCGCCGGAGGCGTACACGGCGGCGAAGGCCGCGGCCGCGGTGATGGCGATGAACAACGTCTTCTACCGCACCCGCCATCTGCTCTCCGACCACGAGTACGGCACCCTGCGGGCGGGGCTGCGGATGAACGTCATCGGCAACCCCGGGGTCGACAAGGTCGACTTCGAGCTGTGGTCGTTCGCGGTGTCCGCGATCAACGGCTGCGGGATGTGCCTGGACTCCCACGAGCAGGTGCTGCGCAAGGCCGGGGTCGGCCGTGAGGTGGTCCAGGAGGCGTTCAAGATCGCGTCGGTGGTGCAGGCGGTGGGCTCCACGCTGGAGGCCGAAGCCGTCCTGGCCGAGCTGGAGTAGACACCGGCGCTCCCGAGACCCCGCTCACCCCTCGTAGGCGGGGTCTTCCACACCCCTGGGGGCTGCGCCCCCAGACCCCCCTTCGGCCTGAACGGCCTCGTCCTCAAACGCCGGACGGGCTGAAGTCTGAGGCTGAGCGCCGTCTTCGGGCACAGTACGGGCTGAAGTCTGTGGCTAAGCACCGCCTTCGGGCGCGGGACGGGCTGAAGTCTGTGGCTGAGCAACGTCGTCGGGCGCCG
The DNA here is from genome assembly GCF_040643955.1 of Streptomyces sp. NPDC047061. Classification (NCBI taxonomy): domain Bacteria; kingdom Bacillati; phylum Actinomycetota; class Actinomycetes; order Kitasatosporales; family Streptomycetaceae; genus Streptomyces; species Streptomyces sp. NPDC047061. Next base: position 26,167 of record NZ_JBEYVI010000015.1, on the reverse strand, counting down.
GGCGGGCCGAAGAATGCGGCTGGGCAGCGTCGTCGGGCGCGGGACGGGCCGAAGAATGCGGCTGAGCGCCGTCTTCGGGCACGGGGCGGGCCGAAGAGTGTGGCTGAGCAACGTCCTCCGGCGCGGGGCGGGCTGGAGAGTGCGGCTGAGCGCCGTCTTCGGGCACAGGACGGGGCGGTTTCGGGGGCTGGTCGTCTTCGGCGGGCGTCGGGTCTGTCGGTGCCGGGGACTGGTCGTCCTCGTCGGGGTCGGTGCCTCCGTAGCGTTCCTGTGAGTACCGGTGGAGATAGCTGACCACCGTGTTGGTCACCGCCACCAGCGGCACCGCCACCACCGCGCCGCCCAGACCCGCCACCAGGCTGCCGGCCGTGACCGAGAGGACCACGGCGAGGGGGTGGACGCGGACCGCGCGGCCCAGGATGAACGGCTGCAGGATGTGGCCCTCGATCTGCTGGACCGCGAGGACGACGGCCAGGGTCAGCACCGCGGTGACGACGCCCTGGGTGACCAGGGCCACGATCACCGCCAGCGCGCCGGAGGCCACGGCGCCCACGAGCGGGATGAACGAGAACAGGAAGATGAAGACGGCCAGCGGCACGGCCATCGGGACATGCAGGAAGTAGATGCCGATGCCGATGAAGATGGCGTCGATGAGGGCGACGAGGACCGTGCCCCGGACGTAGGCGGTGAGGGTGCGCCAGGCGCGCGGGCCGGCCCCGGCCACGCCCTCCCGGGCGGCAGCGGGGACCAGCTTGAGGAACCACTGCCAGATGCGGTCGCCGTCGTACAGCAGGAAGAGCGTCGAGAAGAAGACCAGCAGGATGCCGGTGAGGGCCTCCACGATGACCTGGACGCCCTCCAGGCCGAACGAGGTGATCTCGTCGGTGTTGGCGCCGATCGCCTCGCGGAGGTTCTTGGCGATCTGGTTGATCTGTTTGTCGGTGACGTGGAAGGGGCTCTTCAGCAGCCAGTTGCGCAGGTCGTCGATGCCGCTCTGGATCTGGTCGGAGAGGGTGTCGATGTTCTCCATGACCTGCCAGGTCACGAACCAGCCCATCAGGCCGATCACCACGAAGCCGGAGATGGCGGTGAGCGCGGTGGCGGGGCCGCGCGGGACGCCGTAGCGGCGCAGGCGGGCGACCGTGGGCTGGAGCAGGGCGGTGATCAGCAGGGCGACGACGAAGGCGAAGACGACCAGTTGTACGGAGCTGATGACCCGCATCAGGATCCAGACCGCGCCGGCCAGCACCAACAGCCGCCAGCCGACCTCGGCGGCGACGCGCACCCCCCACGGGACAGCCGTCACCGGGTCGGGACGCGGCACCGGCTTCCGGACGGGCGCGGGGGCCTGCGGAGCCGGGGTGGGGGCAGGGGCCGGGGCGGGCGCCGGAACGGACACAACCGGAGCGGGCGGCTCCGGCTCGGCGTGCTCCCGCTCCACCTCGGCCCGGCGCTCGTCCAACCGCTCGCCCATCTCGGTCAGTCCAGCACCGATGCGGCCGAGCCACCCAGGCACGCGCGACATGATCCGCCCTCTCCCCACCACTCCCCCCTGGAGTCGTCCGCAACGACCGTACAGGGCAACAGCCCCTCCCCCTAGGACGGGGAGGGGCTGCGGAAGGTTGAGAGAGGTTCGCTGCTGCGCGCCCCTTCTTTCATGCCTTCAGGGGCGCGGGGAACTGCGCGACAAGCCCCCACCGGCCGGCAGATGTCCATGAACCGCGGACACCCCCGAACAGCAGCGCCGATTGTCGGCCGAACCCGGCGGAACGCCTAATACCAGTGGTTCGCCTGCCAGAACGACCAGGCCTCACAGGGGCTGCCGTACCGGGAGTTCATGTAGTTGAGGCCCCACTTGATCTGCGTGGCCGGGTTGGTCTGCCAGTCGGCGCCCACGGAGGACATCTTGGAGCCGGGCAGAGCCTGGAAGAGACCGTAGGCACCGGAGGAGGCGTTGACCGCGCGGTAGTTCCAGCTGGACTCGTGGTCCACGATGTTGCTGAAGCACTGGTACTGGCCGCTGGCCACCATCTGCTGAGCCATCGCCTGGATCTGCGCCACGGTGTACGAGCTCTGGACCGGGAAGCTGGCGGAGGACCGGCTGGCCGCTTCCTTCGCCTCGGCGCGCTCCTTGGCTTCCTTCGCCGCCTTCTCGGCCTCGGCCTTCTTGGCCTCGGCGGTCTTGGCTGCGGCCACCCGGGCGGCCTGCTCGGCGTCCTTCTTGGCGCTCGCGTCCGCCTGGATCGCCACGGCGTCGGCCTGCTGCGTCAGGGACGCGGTCTGCACCTGGGCCTGCTCACCCGCGGGCAGATCCGCGAGGAGCGTGGTGTCGGCTGCCGTAGCCTCAGCGTCGTTGTTCGGCTGGGCAACACTGCCCGAGGCCACACCCACGACGCTTCCGACGGCGGTGACCGCGGTGGCCGAGGCCACTGCGAATCCCCGGACCGAGATCCGGCTCACACGGTTTCCTTCCAGCATCGCCCGCTTCGGTGACCCTGGCGGACGCAATCTTGCCCCCGACACTGGTCTCCTCACTACTGGGTCACGGGAGACACGGGCCCGGTGGGCAACTCCTGGGAGGGAGCGCCGCGTGGTGCTCGGGCGGCATACGACGTCGCTATGGAATTAGCAGTGATGCTTCTGTTGTTCCGTACCGCTGGGGGTACGGGTGTGTCGTATGCGGGGCCTGACAGGAGTGAGACTCTGCCGTAACCCGACGCCGGGTGGCAATTCAGAGTTGCGTGTGAAAGCTCACATCCGGTTTCTCCCAGGGGATTTCAGGAAACCGACACACGCGAAGGCGCCGCCCGGCTAGGCTCGGGGCCTTTGCCGGACGGCGCCAACGGATGGGTAATCAGCCCAAGTTGGACACAGGGCTCAGATGGCTCAGATGTGTCCGTCCTCCAGCATTTCGGTCACAAGGGCGGCGATCTGGGACCTCTCGGACCGGGTCAGGGTGACATGCGCGAACAGCGGATGCCCCTTCAGCTTCTCCACCACGGCGACCACACCGTCGTAACGCCCGACGCGCAGATTGTCCCTTTGCGCCACGTCGTGAGTCAGAACCACCCGTGAATTCGCGCCGATCCGGGACAGAACGGTCAGCAGGACGTTCCGTTCCAGCGACTGCGCCTCGTCCACGATCACGAACGCGTCGTGCAGCGAGCGGCCGCGGATGTGGGTGAGCGGCAGGACTTCGAGCATGCCGCGCGCGGTGACCTCTTCGATGACCTCGCGGCTGGTGACCGCGGAGAGGGTGTCGAAGACCGCCTGCGCCCAGGGGCTCATCTTCTCCGCCTCGGAGCCCGGCAGATAGCCCAGCTCCTGCCCGCCGACCGCGTACAGCGGACGGAAGACCATCACCTTCTGGTGCTGACGGCGCTCCAGGACCGCCTCCAGACCCGCGCACAGCGCCAGCGCGCTCTTGCCGGTGCCGGCCCGGCCGCCCATCGACACGATCCCGACGTCCGGGTCGAGCAGCAGGTCGAGCGCGATGCGCTGCTCGGCACTGCGGCCCTTGATGCCGAACGCCTCACGGTCGCCGCGCACCACACGGACGTTGCCCTCGGCCGTCACCCGGCCGAGCGCCTTGCCGCGCTCCGACTGGATGGTCAGGCCGGTGTGCACGGGGAGGTCCGAGACCTCCGGGACGTACACGTGACCTTCCTCGAAGAGGATGTCCACCTGCTCGCCGGACAGGGTCAGTTCGGACATTCCGGTCCAGCCGGAGGAGTCCGTGATGGCGAGTTCGGCGCGGTACTCCTCGGCGAGGAGGCCGACCGACGAGGCCTTGATCCTGAGCGGCAGGTCCTTGGAGACGACGGTGACGTCGTATCCCTCGGCCTGCAGGTTGCGGGCGACCGCGAGGATGCGGGAGTCGTTGTCCCCCAGGCGGTAGCCGCTGGGCAGCACGCTGGGGTCCGAGTGATTGAGCTCGACACGGATCGTGCCACCGAGTTCCCCGATCGGGATCGGGGCGTCCAGACGGCCGTGCCGGACCCGGTAGTCGTCGAGCAGGCGCAGCGCCTGCCTGGCGAAGTAACCGAGTTCGGGATGGTGCCGCTTGGCCTCGAGTTCCGTGACCACGACGATCGGGAGCACGACCTCGTGCTCCTCGAAGCGGGTCATGGCGTTCGGGTCGGCCAGCAGGACGCTGGTGTCGAGAACATAGGTGCGCCGGTCGGACTTGCGGCGCGTTGTGCTGGTCACCACGGAAGGACGTACCCCCTCGGATGAGGTCGGGGAGCGACGAAGGCGAACTGGACCGGTTGACGGCCGCCCTGCACGGGCCGAAAACCGGCCCCCCGCTGCTTCTTCCGTGCCGTGACCGCACGGTCGGGCTGGTGCAAAGGGCCTCCCGGGCGGGCGGCCCCGAGCCGCCCACTGAGAACCGATGCCCGTGGTTCGGACATCGACCTGCATGGCTTATGCCCTCGAACATGCGCCACCATGCCACGGTCCGCAACGACGGGAAAGTGAACTCCGTGTTACTCGCGCCCCGATATGGGTGATTTACGCCTCATGGGCGGGGTGGGGTCATCCAGCGTGACGACGGGGTTATCCAGCGTGGCGGCAGTGGCGGGCGTCGTATGCCGCGTTGACGTCCGCCGTCACGAAGACGTCACCCGCCGTAGCGGCGGTGCCGGGCCGCGTAGTCCCGCAGGGCGCGCAGGAAGTCGACCTTGCGGAACGCGGGCCAGAAGACCTCGCAGAAGTAGTACTCGGCGTGGGCGGTCTGCCAGAGCATGAATCCGGACAGCCGCTGCTCGCCGCTGGTGCGGATCACCAGGTCCGGGTCGGGCTGGTCGCCGGTGTAGAGGTGACGGCCGATCGCGTCGACGGTGACGGAGTCGGCGAGGTCCTCCATCGCGACGCCCTTGTCGTGGGCGTCCACGATCATCGAGCGGACCGCGTCGGCGATCTCCTGGCGGCCGCCGTAGCCGATGGCGACGTTCACCAGTATTCCGTCGACGTGCGCGGTGGCCTCCTCGGCCTCCTTCAGCGCGGTCTGCATCGGGGAGGGCAGCAGATCGGGGGTGCCGACGTGGTGGACGCGCCAGCGGCCGTCGGCGGCGAGGGTGCGGACGACGTCCTCGATGATGCCGAGGAGGGGGACCAGTTCCTCCTTGGCGCGGTCGAAGTTGTCCGTGGACAGCAGCCAGAGGGTGACGACCTCGACGTCGGTCTCGGAGCACCAGCCGAGGAACTCCTCGATCTTCTCGGCGCCGGCGCGGTGTCCGTGCACCGTGCTGGATCCCGCGGCCTTCGCCCAGCGGCGGTTGCCGTCCATGATGACGCCGATGTGCTTGGGCACCTGAGCGTGGTCCAGGTGGCCTTCCACCCGGCGCGCGTAGAGCCTGACGAGCAGGCCGCGCAGCTTGTCGCGCAGGTTCACTTGAGTCCGCCCCTCGTGATTCGGATGCGGGGGGTCCGCCCGCCGAAGCCTACCCCGCGGGGAGTTGGGGGCGGCGCGGTGGTGACGGCGCCCACGGGGGTGGGGGTTGCGGTCGGCCCGCGACCGCGGGTCGGTTGCGGCTGGTCGCGCAGTTCCCCGCGCCCCTTTCAGGGCGAGGCCCTGAGGCTCCTTGAAAAGCGGGTGAGAAGTGCGGACAAAAAACGGGCCGGTCCGTGGGGGGGAGACGGACCGGCCCGAGGGGGGGCTTCCACCATAACCCTTCGTAAGTGATGCTGCGCGCATCAGCGCGCATCAACTACTCTCCGGAGTCGTCCGACGACGCCCCGACGGGGCTGAAACGCTGGATTCGCGGGTCCCGATTGGCCGATTCGCAGCGGAATCCCAGGAAAAGTAGCCGCTTACGGGGAGATCAAGAGGGTTTGAGCCGTCTTGGGGATGCCTCGGCGAGTTGCGCGCCCGTCCCCCCGACGGGCTACCCCGGGTGCGAACGGCGACTTGACGGGAGCGAGTGGGGCGATACGGCACCGCGCAGCCCCCTCCTCTGCGCGGTACCGCCCGCGCAGCTTTGCTCACGCGAATTGCCTTGGTCTGAACTTACGTGAGCCAACCGGGTGATACGAAACGAAACGGGTAACGATGTGAGAACGTCGTGAAGACAGAGGGTGAACGGGAGAGATCGGCGTTCACTTATGCATAGATCCACGAGCTAGATCACGGTTTGCCCGCATCCATCCCGCACGTCACGACATGCCCCATCTCGATCGCTTGGCCTGCCTGACGACCGGTCGGACGCCCGGAAACCCGGACGGCGGTTCTTGGCCATTCTTCGCCGCCTGGCATTGCAAGGCCGGTGGATCACGGCCGGCGCGCCGGTTTGCGGGCGTCGAAGAGATGCCGCGAGCTGTGTGCGACGAACGGGCCCTCGGTCTCGATCCGCCGGTGCAGGGCACGGAGTCGGGGCTCGTACTCCTCGACCGTGAAGCCCGGGACCATCCACACGACCTTCCGCAGGAAGTGCACGACGGCCGCGATGTCGTGGAACTCCATCCGCAGCCGCTCCGCCCGCAGCCCGACGACCTCCAGCCCGGCCGCCTCCGCCGCCGCGCGCTCGCCGCCGGGGTGCCGGCCGGCCCGTACGGCCTCCGGCTGCGGGCCGAGGAAGAGCTCGACGAGTTCGAAGGCGCTGGCGGGCCCGACGTGCTGCGCGAAGTAGGTGCCGCCCGGGCACAGCACGCGCGCGATCTCGGCCCAGTGGGCCCGCACCGGGTGCCGGCTGAGGACCAGGTCGAAGGTCTCGTCGGCGAACGGCAGCGGGGCGTCCTCGGGTGCGGCGACGACCACGGCACCGCGCGCGCTCAGCAGGGCGCTCGCCTTCGTGACGTTCGGCGGCCAGCCCTCGGTGGCGGCGAGCAGCCGGGGCCGGTCCGGGGCCGCCGTGCCGAGGGCGAAGTCGAACACCTCGCCGCCGCCGGTCTGGATGTCGAGCGCGGCCGCGGCGCGGGCCAGGCGCCGGCCGGCCGCACGGGCGTACTTCCAGGACGGGCGGGCCTCGGTGGCCCGCCCCTGGAACCAGGAGAAGTCCCACCCCTCGGTCGGCACGGCGGCACCCTCGGCGACGAGGTCCTCGAAGGTGCGGTGCGTCCGCTGCTCTGTCATGGCCCGCATAATCGCAGCGGGTTGTCGGTGCCCGCTGCTAATTTCGCCCGCCATGAAGACCGATGAGATGTACACCGCCGGTGAGAAGGAAACCCTGCACGCGAGCCTGGACCGGCACCGGGACGCGGTCCTGTGGAAGCTGCGGGGCCTCGACGACGAACAGCTCCGCCGGCCGATGACCCCGTCGGGGACGAACCTGCTGGGGCTGGTGAAGCACCTGGCGTCGGTGGAGTACGCGTGGTTCGTGGCGAGCTTCGGCGGCGAGGTCGAGCCGCTGTGGTTCGACCCGAGCACCGACGACGACCTGATCATCGACCCCGATGAGACGACCCGCCAGATCGTCGACTTCTACGGCCGTGCCCGCGCCGCGGCCGACACGGTGATCACGGAACGCCCGCTGGAGGCCCTCGGCCACCCGGACTGGCGGGACCACTCCGTCTCCCTGCGCTGGGTCCTCGTCCACATGATCGAGGAGACGGCGCGGCACGCCGGGCACATGGACATCGTGCGGGAACTGATCGACGGGGCGACGGGCGACCATCCGCGCGCCGCCGCGACGTCGTGACCGGGCCACCGGGGTCGGGGCCAGCGGGGTCGGCGGCCACGCGTCGGGGGATTCAGCCGGCGTGCCCGGCGCCGCCCTCGCGCAGCACCAGCAGCACGAACCCCTCGTCCACGGGGTGCCGCGGGTCGTCGTACGGCACGAAGCCACTCTTCTCCAGGAGGCGTACGGAGGCGGTGTTCCCGGCGAAGAGGTCGGCGAACAGGGGCCGTACGGTCTCCTCTTGGAGGAAGAGGGCGAGGGCACGGCTGCCGACGCCTCTCCCCCAGTAGGCCCGCCCGAGCCAGTACCCGGTGAACCGGCGCTCGCCCTCCCACCAGGCGACGATGTTCCCCGCGACCTCCCCGTCCGCCACGACGGTGCGCACCAGCCCGGTCGGATTCCCGAGCACCCGCTCTCTCCAGTGCCGCAGAAAGGCCTCCCGCGGCCGGGGCGTGAACCTCGACCGCCGGACGGCCTCCGCGTCATGCTCGTACGCGAGGAAGATTTCCAGGTCGTCGTCCTGTACGGGCCGCAGCCGAACGTCGTTGGTCGTCATACCGGCGAGTGTGGCACCCACCACTGACAACACCGCCCGCCCGACTCCCGGCCGCCCCTTCCCCCCTCTAGGGCACCAGCGGCCGGACCTCCTCCGCGGTGAACCGCACGAAGGCCTCGGGGTCGGGCTCGTCCGCCGTCGGCTGGAGGATGACGGTGTCCGCGCCGGCCTCCACGAGCCGCTGCACGGCCTTGGCGACGGCGCCCGCGTCACCGGCGACGCCGAGGTCGGGGACGGACTCCAGCCCCTCCGCGGCGAGTTCGGCACGGAGCCGGGCGGGGGCGTCGGGGCCGGTGGCGGTGAGCAGATAGACGACGACCCGGTGCGGCTCCCCCGCGTCGCGTCCCGCGGCCAGCCGCCCCTCCTCGATGAGCCGCAGGGCCCGGCGGACGCGGTCGGGTGAGGTCGCGGCGGTGAGAACGGTCCCGTCGGCGGCGGCACCGGAGAGGCGCAGCGTACGGGGGCCCTCGGCGCCGGCGAGGACCTCGACGGGGCCGGCGGGCGGCCAGTCGAGCGCGACGTCGTCGAGGTGGACGTACCGCCCGCCGACGGTGAGCCGTTCCCCGCGCAACAGCGCGCGCAGGGCGTCGAGATGCTCGCGCAGCAGGGTCAGCGGGGAGTCGGCGCGGGCGCCCACCTGGCCCATCCAGTCCTGCACACCGTGCCCGACGCCGACGACCGCGCGCCCCGGGAACATCCGGTGCAGCGCGGCGACCTCCATGGCGGTGACGGCGACGTTCCGCAACGGCACGGGCAACAGCCCGACCCCGACCCGCACCCGCTCCGACCAGGCAAGAGCGGCCGCGGCCGTGGAGATCCCACCCTCCCGAAAACAGTCCTCCCACAACCACAGCTCTTCGAGCCCCACCCCCTCGGCAACCCGAACGACGTCCCGAAGCCGCTCGGGGGGAAGCTGGGGACGGAATACGGCGCCGAGTGATGTCATGGGGGAGGTCCTACCCGGGGACCGACTCCGCCACAACTGAATTGCGTTCCGGTGGGCCAGGGCCAGGTACAGGTGTCACCCTCCGATAGAGCTGACGTCCGGAACACGGACCCCGGCTCGGCGGGCGAGTTCCCGTGCCTGAGGGCCGGCTCCATGGGCGTCAGCGGGGACACCAGGGTTGTAGCTCGGGCGCTGATGGATGACGTAGAGGCGGCGGGGCCCGGGTACTGCGAGCACGGCTGCGAAGCGGGGATCACCGGCGAACCAGATCTCCCGTACCTGTGCCTTCCGCTCGGGTTTGGCCCGCTTACCCAGGCGTCCGCCCCACCAGATGGAGCGCACGTGTGAGTGCATCACCATCGTCACCTGCTGGTCCGGCAGCTCAGGATTGGGGAACTTCAGCCAGGCGTAGCCGTTGCGGACACCGGGGATGTTGCCGATCCCGCTCTCCGGAGCTTCGTACATCTGCCAGGGGTACTGACGCAGGAGAAGCCGCGCGCGAAACGCTCCCCGCCAATAGGCCCATTGGAGAAACGTCCGGTAGAAGGTGTAGGCCATCGGGACGAAGAAGAGCCACAAGGTCCAGGTAATGGACGTGATCACGTACAACGCCAGCAATGCCACCCAGGCAGCAGGCCACAGGACCTGGCCGAGGGCGGCGCAGATCAACAGCCTGGTCCAGGCCCGGCGGGTCGCCTGATCGTCCCAGGCCGTGGAGTGGGTGGGCGGCATGTCAGTCCTTGTCGGGTACGTCATCGGCTACGTCCAGGAGGGGATTTTCGAAACTGACCGTACCGGCGACCCCCTTGAGCAGCGCACGGTAGAGCCTCGCTCGTGTGACGGATGCCGTGGCGAGCGAAAGAACCGCGATGCGTCGGCCGTCGGGACATGGCACGTAGGCCGTGGCCTGGAGCAGTTCGCACGGAGCACCGAGATTCAGTTCCGGTGGCGCGGTCATGCGTGTCTGCACGATCGCGGCCGGGCCGCACGGCAGATCCAGCGTTTCGATGTACTCCGCGCCTTCGGTGCCGACCGCCGCGCGCGCCACGAGTACGCTGCGCGGAGCCCATTCCGTGTCCCGCCACGCAAGCGTGTAGAGAGACAACAGCGGACTGCTGTCTCCTTCGTCATCTGCGTGCAGGCCAAGGCAGCAGTGCACCGCTCCTGCTTCGACCAGCAGTTGGGCCAGCCGGTGCACCGGGCCAAGTCCGGCCAATGGCGCCGTCGTCTCTGCCGGCTCGCTCTCGGCTGTCGTCAGTTCCTTGAGGGGAAGCGGGATGAAGCCCGGGGGCAACGCGAACCAGATGTCGGCGTCCACGTTCCTGGCCGAGTCATCGATCACGTAGGGAGCACCGTTCACGATGCTTCACCTGCACCGCGCAAGAGGAAGTGAAGGGCGCCCATAGCCGCTGGGACATCGATGCCCAGGGTTCTGGGTCCGTCGAGGAGGTTGCTGACCGTCTTGGCCGCGCCGTTGTCCAGGGTGTCGACAAAACTGCTGGTCACGCCATAGACAGCTGTGCTGGCCCCCAAGATCGTCGCAGGCTTGTCGATCTTCTCCACGATCGGCGCAAGCCTGCCGCCGAACACCCGGGAATGGGCCAGCAGGCTGACTGCCCCGCCGGCGGCCACGGCCTCCGACTTGATCGAGGAGCCGACCGATTTGAATGAGGTTCCGGCGTTGGCTCCGGCCCTCGCCAGTCTCTGCCCGAGGGTCAGCACCTCGTCGCCCTCTCCCACAAGCGAGAGCAGTTCACCCGACTCCCCCACAGAGCGGAGTCCGAGGTAGCTGCCCTTGGCCACTACCCCCAACCCCGGCAGCATCCCCAGGAAGTCCCCCGCGACCCCGAGCAGGTTGCCCCAGAAGTCGACGTCCGGTTCGCCCTTGGTGAGGCCGTCCTCCAGCGATGCCAGGACCTCGGGGTCGCCGACCCGCAGGCCGAAGGCCATTCCGCTGAGGAGGCCCGCCGCCAGGAACAGCATCCAGGGTGCGACGGCCGTGAGGCCCAGCAGGGCGATCACACCCAGCACGGCGGCACACGCGCTGAGGATGTCGGGGAGGTTGTCGCCCAGCCAGTCGGTGAACTTTTCCCACGCGTTCGGTTCCTGCGGCGCCAGCTTGTGCGTGGCGCCGCTGATGTGCCGGGCCCGCCTGCGCGCGGTCTCGTCGTGCTCGCCGGCAAGCGAGCGGGCACGCTTCAGTACGTCGTCCAGGTCCCCCTGCGCGGCCGTGACCTTGCTGTTCGCCTTGTGCAGGGCCGAGTCGGCGCCATCGTGCGCCTTGCCCTTGCCCGCGGCGCTCTCCGCCTCGTCCGCGTGCCGCTGCGCCCGCTGCAACGCCTCGCGGGCGTCCTTGGCCTCGCCGTCGAGTCTCTTCGCGCGCCGCTGGAACTCCTCCAGCTCCGTGCCCCAGAGATCCAGTTGCCTCGCCGCCTTGTCGACGGAGTGGGCGCCGTTCCTCAGGTTGAGCGGCAGCGGGCCGCCCTCCAGTCGCTCCCGGAAGGCGACAGCCGCGTCTCCTTCCCAGTAGCTGCCGTTCATCAGCTTCGTGACCTTGGAGTGCGCCCTCTCCATCTCCTTGGCGCAGTCGGACAACCTCCGGTGGATGTCCCGCACCAGGTCGGTGCTGCCGGGCGCCGGGTCGAAGCCGAGATGGGGGTAGGGGCTCGTGGCCGTCACTTGCCCCCGCCCCTGCTCCGGGTCTTCTCCAACGCCTTCTCCAGAGCGACATCCACCTCGTGGAAGTCGTCCTTCGCCTTCTTCGTGATGTCCGTGAGCTCCCCGATCTGCTCGGCGATCTCCTTCGCCCCGTAGTGCCAGTCCTCCTGGAACCGGTCGCACGCCTTGTCCAGGTCGTCCGTACCGAGGCCACTGACCCCCGGGTCGTGCAACACCTTCTGCAACGCCGTGAACGACTCCTGCGCCTTCTTCAAGTCCTTGAAGAACCTGTCCAGTTCGGTTCCGTCGACCTTCAAACGGTCAGCCATGCGCCTTCCTCGTCACGTCGGTCTCCGTGCCAGAGGAATTGCGGGCAGTCGGAGGCAGGGCCGCAGAGGCAGTGGGCACCGCGGAGGGAAGCCGGGCAGGGCGGTTCACCGGGGGACTCCAGGTGGGGCTAGAGGTCTCTTGAACCGCCCAACGATTTCCACGGACTCAGGTGACACCTGTCCGGACCCGAAGGGGGCAAGAAGGGTCATCGCCGTACGCACCATGCGGCCGGGGAGATAGAGGATGCGGTGAGGTCCTTGCGCAGGGCCAGCCGGAAGGGCCTGGCTCCGCCCGGTTCGGAGACCACGGCGCCGGGGCCGGGCAGGCCCGCACACCAGACGTGGGTGAGCCGCACACTCACGTGGCGTTTGAAGGGGGTGGACGTCAACACCTCCCGCCCGATACGGAGGATCGCGGGGACCCTCGCCTCGCGTCCCGTGACGGGGTCGTACTCCCTGGGCCGCCATCCGTGCATGCCGGGTACGACGACCTCGCACTCCACCAGCCGCCACGGGTACGCACCCAGCCTGCGGTGCATGCGCAGCGCCGTGACGGCTCCCCAGACGTTGAGGGGCAGCAGGACCGGCGTGACGAAGACGCCCCTGACCAGGATCGGTATGAACTGCTCGGCGTCGGCGGCCGCGGCAAGGGCGATCGCCAGGAAGAAGCCAGGCCATACGACGAGGAGAAGCACCGCCTGGCGGATCAGCCGGCGGTGGATCGCGCCACGGGTGGGCGGATGCTCCACGGCCGGCTGCGAGGCCCAGGGAAGCGGCGGAAGGGAATCCCTCACGAACGCCCACCACCGCCGACGGTGGCCCCGAAGGGATCCTCGAACGTGACGGTGCGGGCGATCTGGCGGAGGATCGCGCGGTACTGCTCGCGCCGGCGTACAGCGGCGGTGCTCAGGGTGAGGAGCGCGATGGCGGTGCCGTCCGGGTGCGGAAGGTGGCCGTGAACCTGCAGCAAGGGCTGCGCAGGAAGACCTGACCCGGCGGCAGCCGTGCGGAGCGTCTCGCTGAACGCGGCCGGACCGCAGGGAACCTCCGCGAAGTCGATGTCCGTGTGGCCTTCCGCCGTCACGAGAACGCGGGCAGCGGTGACTGCGCGCGGAGCCCACGCGGTGTCCACCCAGGTGATGGTGAAAAGGGAGAGCAGCGCGCTTTTGCCCAGGTCCGCTCTGCTCGCCGTGTCGTCCCGGTGCAGGCCGACAGCGCAGTGAGCTGTCCCGTTCGTGTACACGCTGCGCAGCATGTGCTGGACGGCGGTCAGGGTTGCGGCGAATTTCTGCCGGGACTCCTCGTCCGGGGCAGCGTCGAGGATCGGAGCCAACGCCTCGCTGAGTCGCTCCGCTTCGGGGGAGCCTGTCGGCGTGCCGAGGGCCGCGAGGGGAACGGCCGTGAATCCGGCGGGCATGGCGAACCAGATGCCGTCGCCGGATTGCTCGGCACTGGGGTGGACGGTGACGTTCGAAACCGGTGCGGCGGTCATGACGAGGCGCTTCTCATCCCTGCGCGGAAGGCTGTGACGGCTCCGGGAGGTACCGGGCACCGGCGCGGCCCGCACGCCCGACGGCGGCCGCGTCGGCACCCCAGCCCTCCGGGGCACACCTGCTGTCGAAGACCGGCCGCTGGTAGAGCAGATGCAGCCGCTTCGGCACCTGACCGCCACGGCCGGGCGCGGCGACCACACCGAGAAAGCGCGGGTCGCCCGCGAACCAGAGTGGTTCGATCTGCGCCCGGCGCTCGGGCTTCGTACGAGGGCCGTCCAGCCGGCGCATCCACCAGTACGAGCGGTGGTGCTTGAGAAACACCAGCGGGATCCTCTCCTCCGGTGCGGTCGGGTCGCGGAACTCGAACCAGATTCCGTCGTCACGGGCACCGGGGTACCTTCCGAGTCCGCTCGGCACCTTTTCGAGGATCTGCCAGGGGTACTCACGCAGGACGCGTCGGATGCCCAGGGCCGCGGGGAAGTAGGTGAGCTGGATGAAGAACCGGTAGAAGCCGTAGAGGAAGTACGGCATGAAGATCCAGACCACCCAGTTCGGCGTGTAGGTGGAGATGCCGATGAGCGCTACCCATCCGGCAGGCCATCCGATGAGTCCGACCACGTTCATGGCCATGTGCCGTGCCCACGCGGCGCGGGTGGGGGTGTGGTCCCAGGCTGTGGGGTGACCGGTGGGATGCATGGGGGGTTGCTTTCTCGTCGGGAGAGGAAGGATGGACAGCTCGGCCTCAGACGGCTCTCACACGGGCCTGAAGACGCGCCGGATCAGATCGACGGTCTCGGCCGTGTCGATCGGCCCCAGGAAGAAGCCGTCGACGCCGGTGCCGACGTTCGCCACGGTGTCGTTGTCCAGTGAGTCGCTCAAACTCGTGGACAGGCCGTAGGAAGCTGTGGCGAGGCCGGCCCACGGGGCGGCCTTCTCGGCGGCCTCGACCGTCTGGGTCAGGCGTGGCGCCTTTGCCACCACCCATTCCGTGAACGGGTTCTTCAGTTCGGCGAAGGCTTTGGCCGACTCCACGGTCTTTCCTCCGGCCGCGGCCAAACGCTGCCCCACCGTGAGTACGTCACCGGCTTCGCCCACCGATCTGAACAGCACGGGGGCGCCCTTGGCGGCGGCACCGAGGCCGGGAAGCATGCCCAGCCCGTCAGCCGCCACGCCGATCGCGTTGCTCCAGAAATCGGCGTCGAACTCTCCATGGCGAATGCCGTCCCACAGCGATGCGCGCACCGCGGGATCCGCCAGCCGGGTCGCGACCGCGCCGGCGCTCAGTGCCGCCGCGGCCAGGAGCAGCACCGCCGCTGCCATACCGCCCGTGACCACGAACAGAGCGATGACACCGAGGAGTGCAGCGGTCCAGCTGAGGATGTCCGGCAGGTTGTCGGTGATCCAGTCGAGGGCTTCGTCGAAGAGGCCTGGCTCGTTCGGTGCCAGTTTCTGTGTGGCGTCGGTGATCCTGC
The DNA here is from genome assembly GCF_040643955.1 of Streptomyces sp. NPDC047061. NCBI lineage: Bacteria > Bacillati > Actinomycetota > Actinomycetes > Kitasatosporales > Streptomycetaceae > Streptomyces > Streptomyces sp. NPDC047061. The sequence continues at coordinate 11,097 of NZ_JBEYVI010000015.1, read as the reverse complement.
CCGCCCGGTAGCGGGCCCTCTCCTCGTGTTCCCCGGCGAGCTTCTTCGCCCGGATGATGATCGCGTCGAGGTCGGCCTGGGCCGTCTCCACCGCCGTGTTCGCGTGGGTGAGCGCCTTCTGGGCCGCCTCGTGCTGCGCACCCTTCTTCTGCAGATCAGGGTCGCTCTTCGCGCTGCCCGCCCGGCCCTTGGCCACGGCCAGCGCATCCCCTGCGTCCCTGGCGTCGCTCTCCAGTTTCTTCGCACGGCGCTGGAAATCCTCCAGCTCACCTTCCCAGCCATCGAGTTGGCGGGCCGCCTTGCGGATGGAGTGCGCGGCGTTCTTCAGGTTGAGCGGCAACGGCCCGCCGTCGAGTTCCTCCCGGAAGGCGACGGCGGCGTCACCCTTCCAGTAGCTGCCGTCCATCAACTTGGTGACGAGGCCATGGGACTCTTCCAGGACCTTGGCGCAGTCGGTGAGCTTGACGTAGAGGTCGTGGACCGTGTCCGTGCTGCCCGGTGCGGGATTGAAGCCCAGATGCGGATAGTCCGCGCTCGAAACTCCCGAACGCGACTTGAGGCCCTGTGGTTTGTCGTAATCCGCACGGCTCTGCGCGTCGAGCACGCCGGCCGGCCGCCCGGTGCCGGGGGTGTGGGTCACTTCGCCCCCTTCCCCTTGCCCGACCCGGCCTTCTTGAGGGCTTCCTCCAGCGCCTTGTCCACCTCGTTGTAGCTGTCTCTGCTCTTCCCGATGATCTCGGCGAGGTCATCGGTCTGCTCACCGATCTGTTCGGTGCCGTACTTCCACTCCTCCTGGAAGTACTGACACGCGCCGTCCAGGTCGTCCGTCCCGAGTCCGCTGACCGTGGCGTCGCTCAGCGCCTTGCGCAGCCCGTTCAGCGAACTGCTCGACTTCTTCAGCAACTTCATGAAGTGCGCGAGCTCGTCGCCGTCAACGACCAGCCGGTCGGCCACGCGCTTCCCCCTCGTCCGGATCCGCTTCCTCTTCCCGTCCCTTGCTCCAGCACCCGTCGGCGACCCGAGTAAGAGATCAGTGAGGAACTGTAACGGTTCCGATCGTGAACTACCGGGCGGCCGGGGACGGAGCGGGAGCAGCGGCCCGTGAGTCCCTTTCACACGCGCATTCGGGCGTCGGGCCGCGTCGGGCTCGGTCATGCCGATCGCTTCGGGAGGCGTTCGGATGTGACCGCAGGAAGGGGGATGCGCGGCCCCCCTACCGCAGGACCTTCATGATCAGGTCATGGATCACGAACTGCCCCGGCGAGCAGTTCTCCTTGAGCAGGTGGAGGTCGGCCGGGCCGAACCAGTCGTAGGCGCTGTGCTTCGTCCACTCCAGTGCGGGACGGCCGAGATCGCCGTCGACCTCCACCAGGTAGTCGGCCTCGTGGCGCAGCCCGTCGCCGTCGTCGCCGGTCCAGGACGTGACGCCCAGCAGCTTGCGGACACGGCGCAGGCGCCAGCCGGTCTCCTCCTCGACCTCGCGGGCGAGCGCCGCCATGAGTGATTCACCCGGCTCGACGTGTCCGCCCACGATGTCCCAGGTGTCGGGAAACAGGCGCTGCTCAGGGCCACGCTTTTGAGCGAATGCCTCTCCTCGGTGATTGAGGATCACCGCACCGACGGTCCAGAGTTCCCCCGGCGCGGGCACGGGAATCTCGACACCCATGTCCACCACGACCTGCGGATCGTTCGCTGCCATGGGCGTCAGCCTAGGGGGATCGCATCCGGTCCGGCCCGACGTCGCGTGACGCGGCCCGCCACGCCGATCGGCCGACGGATGCCCTGTGCGTACCGCCGACCCTGTGCTGTACTCCGCTGTACTTCTTCTGCGCGATGTCCATCTGTTCGCCGGCGGCATGTCCAGCCGTGGATCCGGCTCTTCACGCCCTCTGGTGACCTGGGCGAACCTCAGGGAGTCCTCGATGCAGATCGCTTCGTTGCCGTACCTCGATGAACACGCGACGGTCGTCGCCGCGGGGACCGCCGACGTCTGGCGCGCTCTGACCGAGACGCTGGACCGGTCCTTCTCACGCCCCGGATCGGCCGCCTACACCAGGCTGGTGGGATGCGCCGACCGCTCGGCGTCCGGGCCACGGCCCCTCGCCGCAGGCTCTACGCTTCCCGGCTGGCGGGTGGTCACCGCAGTCCCGGAGCGTGAGCTGGTCCTCCAGGGACGGCATCGGCTCTCGTCCTACGCCCTGATCTTCCGCCTCGAACACGCCGGTCCGGGGCAGTCACGGCTCCGCGCCGAAAGCCGGGCGGCCTTCCCGGGCCTGGCCGGCGGCCTCTACCGACGTCTCGTCGTCGGAACGGGCGGGCACGTGATCGGCATGCGGCGCCTTCTCGCGGCGGTCCGCCGCCGATCCGAGTAGGAGACGGGCGGGCCTCGCCGGCAAGGGGATCCCGTATGTCGCCGTGCCTGTACGTTCGTTCACGTCATGCGGCAGCGAGCGGGGCGGGCGGAGGCGGCTGGGATGGCACGGTGGAGAGACGGGCGCGGGACGCTGCTCGTGCATGGTCGCGGGGATGGGGATGGGGTGAAGGCCGTTCCCTTGGAGATCGCTGCCTCCTACCGGGCGCGTACCAGAGGGCTGCTGGGGCGTGACGGTCTTGACGGGGCGATCCTGTTGTCGCCCGCCAGTGGGATCCACACCTTTCGGATGCGGATGGCGATCGATGTCGCCTACCTGGATCGCCGTCTCAAGGTCATCGCCGTGCGCACCATGCGGCCGGGGCGTCTCGGTCTGCCCCGGCTCCGGTCCCGGCATGTGCTGGAGGCGGAGGCCGGGGCGATGGCGGGGTGGGGTGTGGCGGCGGGGGTGAGTGTGAGTGTGACTGTCGAGGAGGGGCGGGGCGGCTGACCGTACGGCGTGGGAGCCGTGCCGTGGAGGGGCTTCAGGAGCCCGTCCGCGGGAACGTGACCTCCACCCGGCGGTTCTTCTTCCTTCCCTCCTCCGTCGAGTTGTCCGCGATCGGGTACTGCTCGCCGTAGCCGCGGACGTCGAAGGTGATGTTCGGGTCGTTCAGGTCCTGGTCCAGGACGCCCTGTACGGCGTTGGCGCGCTGGCGGGAGAGGACGTCTCCGTGGGCGGAGGTGCCCAGGTTGTCGGTGAAGCCGAAGACGCGGACCTGGGTCGGGTTCTGTTTCCTGATCTCGTCCGCGATCGCCGCGATCCGCGCCTTCGCCGCCTCGCTCAGCTTCGCGCTGTCCTTGCTGAACAGCACCTCGGCCTGGAGGGCGAACGTCACGTCAGTGTTGGTGTCCGTACGGCGCTCGTCACCGCTCTGGTCCTCGACGACCGACTTGATGTCCAGGACCTTGGGCGCGGCAAGGGTGGCGCCTTCCGGGAGCTTCAGGTCGGGGTCCGTCGGGTCGATCTTCACGGGGGCGGTGGCCGAGGGTTCGGTGCCCGGAGGGACGCTCGGGTCGCCGCCGTCGGCCCGGGCGGTCGCCGCGCCGTAGAGATTCGCGACGACGAGGAGCGTCGCGGCGCCCAGGGTCAGGGGGAGGCGTGGTGTGGTCACTTCGGCCTCACCCGGAGATCTTGACGGTGCCGCTGGAGAAGGTGGGGAGTTGGAGGGTCACCTCGGTGGTGTCGGCCGGCGGGGCGGGGAACTGCATGAAGACGGGGATGGTCTGGCCGGCGTCCACATTCGTGATGCCGGTACTGGTGAGCGGTCGGCCGTCCGTGTCACGGAGGACGTAGTAGCGCTTCTTCCCCTTCGAATCCACAAGCGTGGCCCCGCCGAGGGAGAAGCCGTGCTTGGTGATCTCCGTTTCGTCACCACTGACCTGGGCGGGGATGACCACCGAGTCGGCGCCGTCGTTCTTGATGTCCCCGTTGACGGTGACAAAGCCGCCCGAGTCCCGCTGAGCAGAGGTGACCTGCAGGAGAAGGCCGTCCGTTCCCTTGAGTTCGGCCAATGGGGTCTCGGACTGGCCTTCCTGAGCACTCGGGTTCGATCCGGTACTTTGCGAGGCGGAGGACGACGTCTTGGGCTTGTCCGCCTTGTTGTCGCTCCCGCTGCCGCAGCCGGTTGCCACGGCCATACCCGCCGCGACCAGCAACGCGACCGTCCCCCTGCGAGCCATCGCAGTGAACCGAATGCTCATCGCACCGCTTCCTTCTTCACTCGTCGATTCGCTTGTCAGTCGGCCAGGTGGACGTCGAAGAGGTCCTCGGGTCCCGGGAGATCCGTGAGGTCCTGCGGGTCCAGGGTCCAGTTCCGGTCCCTGCAGGTGAGCTCGGGCAGTACGCCACCCCCACCGGACAGCGTGAACGTGCAGAGAGATTCGATCACGGCGGTGGCGTGTGCCGTCGACCTCATGTTCTCGGTCCCCGGCACGACCGAATCGCCCACGGTCTTGTTCGTCTCGGCATCGACCTTGTAACTCAGTGGCGGTTCGGATGTGCACTGAGCCGTCGCGTCGTTCTGGGACGCCAGTTGGGCAGCGCGCCAGCAGGAATCCGTGACGTCCACGTGGCCGTCGAATATGTCCTGCCACTTGGTCGGGTCGAGCACGTCCTGCACCCACAGGTCGGTGAGTTCGTCACGCGTGTTCATGGCCGCGGCGAGCGCTGCCGCGTCGGCGGCCGTCTGGGCACCGTTCCGGTTCACTGCGGCCTGGCCGACCGCGAGATATGCGAACGCGAGAAAGAGCAGGCCTCCCACCACCGTGATGTAGATGGGGAAGGCCTGCCCCGAGTCGCCGTAACGGCGAGCAGGCTTCACGTGATCTTGTTGATTTCCGCAGTGATCTTGGTGAGGATCGTCTGGCCGATGCTGGTACCGGTGACCGCCAGCACGATCGCCACCACCACCGCGATGATCCCCAGGTATTCCACCGCGGTCTGTCCCCGGTCGTCGGCACGGCGCTGCATTGCGACAAGCATCCTCAGCATCAGGTCGCTCATGGTGCTCCCCTCCGGGTTCGGTTCCGATCCTCGTAACGTATGACGGAACATACCCATCCGCGGAGGGTCCCAGGACCCAAATCCGGACCCAGTTCACCCGGTTCATCTCAGGCCACCCCCAGCCACTTGGCCGTCGCCTGGGCGCGGGTGGTGGTGTGGAGCTTGGCGAAGATGCGGTTGATGTGGTTCTTGACCGTCTTCTCGCTGATGAAGCAGACGGCGGCGATCTGCTGGTTGTTCATGCCGGACGCGATGAGGTCCATGATCTCCGCCTCTCTGCCGCTCAGTTGAAACCGGGACTGAGATGACTGTCCCACGAATGGTTGCAATTGCGAAAGGTAGTTGGGGGATGATTTATTAGGTAGGGCTCGCAGTTCTGGTCGCGCGTGTGCAGTTGCGTCGCCTCTGACGTGGGCCAGCAACGCGTTCGTCGCCGTCGGGGTGAAGTGCGGGCGGCCGCCGCCCACGTCCCGTACCGCCTGTGTCAGCTGCTGGGTCGTGAACTCGCCGTGGACCAGGTAGCCCCCGGCGCCCAGCCGGACCGCCTCCTGCACGAGGTCCGTCTCGTCGCTGTACGTCAGCATCATGACCGGGGCGACGCGCACCAGGTGGGGCAGGGCAGCCATGCCGTCCACGCCGGGCATGCGGACGTCCAGGAGGATGACGTCGGGACGGTGGTGCAGGGCCGCCTCGTAGGCCGCGCGGCCGTCCTCGGCCTCCGCCACCACCGTGAGGTCTTCCGCGGTGGAGAGGACGGCTGTGAGGCCCGCGCGGATCACCGGGTTGTCGTCGGCCACCAGGACGCGCAGTCCCCCCGGCTCGACGGTCACGTCGTCGGTCATGTCAGTGGCACCTCCACTCGGACCTCCGTGCCCTTGTCGGTGGTCAGTTGGATACGGGCGCCCACCGACGCCGCCCGTTCCGTCATGCCGAGCAGGCCGAAGTGGCCGGTGCGGCGCAGGTCTTCGAGCGTCGTGTCCGGGGGCAGGCCCCGGCCGTCGTCGTGGATCGTCACCACCAGGTGGGTGGGGGTGGCGGACGCATGGACGTCGACCTTCGTCGCCTTCGCGTGGCGGTGCGCGTTCTCCAGGGCCTCCGCCGCGATGCCCAGCAACTGGCGGGCGGTGGGGGGCGGGAGCGGGACCGGGGTGGCCGGGCCGTCGTACCGGGCGGGGAGGGCCGTGCGGGCGGTGAAGCCGGTCGTCAGCGACTCCAGTCGGGACAGTACGTCGGCCTCCGTGTCGGCACGGAGGTCCGTCAGGAGTTCGCGGGATTCCGCCGCCGCCCTGCGCGCCGCCCTCGCCAGCAGCTCCGCCTGCTCCCTGATCAGGGCCGGGTCCAGACGGTCCGGGGGCGCGGCCGCCGACGCGGCGAGGCCGTCGGCGACCAGCGCCACGCCGTACAGCGTCTTGGTCACCGAGTCGTGCATCTCGCGGGCCAGCCGGGCGCGTTCCGCGCTCGCCGCCTCCGCCGCTGCGAGGCGGGCCCGGGTCTCGGTCAGGGCGTCGGTGGCGGCGCCGAAGCGGAGCATCAGGTTGCGCAGGGCCGAGCCCATCGCGCCGGTGATGACGCAGAGGCCGGGGAGGAGGAGGGACTCGGCCGGTGCGGAGTGGTGCTTCAGCGTTTCCTGCGCCATCAGGAGGATCAGCGACTGGAGGGAGGCGAAGACCGCCGCTCCACGCCAGCTGTAGAGGAGGCCGGCGAGGAGCGGGGTGCAGACGCTGACGTACGCGAGGGTGGTGTCGGGGCCCGCGGAGATCAGGAGGAAGGAGCCGAAGAGGGTGTCGGCGGCCAGGAGGGTGGGGTGGCACAGGAGGAGGGGGCCGAAGCGCTGCCAGTCCCGGAAGAGGACGTACGAGACCATGAACGTGACGACCACGGCCGAGCCGACCAGGCGGGCGCCGAGACCGGGGGTGGCGTTGAGGAGGGCGGCGGGGGTCGCCACGGCGATCATCGCCAGGCGAAAGCCGAAGACCTGGCGGCCCATCGCCTGAAGGGCCCGGATCTCGACCCTCTCGCCGATTCCGCCGACTTCGCCGACTTCGCCGACTTCGCCAGCGTCTCCGGTGCCCCCGGCGTCTCCGGCGCTCCCGGCCTTCCTGGTAGCCACGGTCCTCATCTCCGCCTACTTCCCTGTGACCGACCCGAAGTCGGTCCCCGAGCCCAGCAGCAGGCCCGCGGCCAGCAGCAGCAGGGTCGCCGGGACCATGAACGTGGTGATCATGAGGGTGGCCCTCGGTACCGCCCGGGCCGCCTTGCGGCGGGCGTTCTGGGCGTCGGTGCGGCGCATGTCCTTGGCGAGCGCGACCAGGGTGTCGACGATCGGTGCGCCCAGTTCCTCGCCCTGCTGGAGTGCCGTGACGAACATCGCCACCTGTTCGGAGTCGTTGCGGCGGCGGAGTTCCGCGAAGGCCTGGCGGCGGCTCATGCCCAGATCCATCTGGCGGAGCGTGATGCGGAGTTCGTCGGCCCAGGGGCCCTCGTAGTGGGTGGCCACCCGGTCCAGGGCCTGGCGGAAGCCGAGGCCGGCGCCGACGACCACCGCGAGGACGTCGAGGAAGTCCGGCAGGGTGCGTTCGATGACGTCCTTGCGGATGCGGATCGCCGACCAGATGCCGACCTCCGTCCAGAACGCGCCGAACAGGAGGAGCAGGACGGCGACCAGCCACTGGCCGCGGAGGAGGAAGACCACGAAGCCGGTGCCGCCGAGGGCGCCGTAGACGGCGCGGCGGGCCGCGTAGCGGTCGATCGTGAGGCCGCCGGGGTTGCCCGCCAGGTCGATCCTGCGGCGGTACTTGGCCACCTGGCGCGGGCCCATGAGGCGGAGCACGGCGGGGGCGTACCGCATGCCCATGCGGTCGATGAGGGAGTTGGCGGCGCCGGTACGGGTGGCGCCCACCTCCAGGGCGATCGCCAGGTCGGCGGGGAGCTTGGCGTCGGCGCGGTACATGCGGACGCCCGCGAAGACGCCGTAGACGGCGAGGGCCATGAGGAGGGCCAGGAGGAGTGCCATGTGACATACCACCTCTACCTATACGTCGATGCGGCTGAGGCGGCGGATGAGGACGAAGCCGACGGCGTACAGGCCGAAGGCGATGATCACGGCCGCCTGGCCGAGGCCGGTGCCGGTCATGCGGGCCAGGGTGTCGTCCTTGACCCCGTTCATCAGGAACAGGGCGCCGACGCCGAGCGCCGGGACGGCGTACGACGTCATCGTCACCTGGGAGAGCTGGGTGCGGACCTCCCGGCGGGTCTCCTTGCGCTCCTCCAGGGTCTCGGTGAGGTTGCGCAGGGCGGAGACGACCTGGCCGCCCGCCCGGTTGGAGAGGACGAGCGTGGTGACGAGGACGACCAGTTCGCGGGAGGGGAGCCGCTCGGCGAGCTCGCCGAGCGCGTCGTCCATGGAGTGGCCGATCGCCAACTGGTCGGCGACCCGGCCCAGTTCCTCGCCCGCCGGGGCCTCCAGCTCCTCCGCCGCCATGCCGATCGCGGTGCGCAGGGCGAGGCCGGCGTGGGTGGCGTTGGCCAGGATGCGGGACAGTTCGGGGAGTTGGGCGATGAACCGCTCGATGCGTTTCTGCCGCTGCCAGTTGAGGAACTGGACGGCGGCGAAGACGCCGAGCAGGCCGGCGATCGGGCCGAAGAAGGGGGCGAGGGCGGCCTGGCCGATGAGCCAGAGGGCCGCGACGGTGGCGAGCATGTAGGCGAGGAACTCGCCGGGTGTCACGTCCAGGCCGGTTGCCGCCAGGCGGAGTTCCAGGCGGCGGCCGACCGCCGTGCCGCGCAGCCGCCGGTCCAGGTTGCGGAAGCGGCGCCGGCGGCCGGTGAGCGGGGCCTGGCCGGTGTAGGAGAGGCGGTCCACCAGGGCGGCGCGCTGGGCCCTGCCGGAGGCGTAGGTGTGCAGGCCCACCACGGCCAGGAGACAGGCCAGCAGGGTGATGCCGGTGGTGAGGGTGACGAGGTCGTGGAGGGACATGGGCCGCCTACCGGGCTTCTCGGGTGGTGAGCTGGTCGAGGTGCTGGGCCACGCCGAAGGCCTGCGGGATCGGCTGGCTCGCCATGTAGAGGCGGTCGGCGGTGCGGCGTGGCAGCGGGAAGTACTGGAAGGAGCCGTAGACCCGGCCGTCGTGGGTCATGGGCTGGGCGTCGAAGCGGGCCACGGTCGCCAGCCGGTACGGCTCGCTGCCGTGGCTGTCGAGCATCGCGATCTCGGTGATCCGGCGGGCGCCGTCCGCGAACCGGGTCAGCTGGACGATGACCTCGACCGCGCTGTTGATCTGGTCGTGCAGGGCGACGAAGGGGACCTCGACGTCCGACATGGAGGCCAGGGTCTGGAGGCGGGTCAGGGCGTCCTCGGCGCTGTTGGCGTGGACGGTGGCGAGCGAGCCGTCGTGGCCGGTGGACATGGCCTGCAGCATGTCGAGGGACTCGCCGCCGCGGACCTCGCCGACCACGATCCGGTCGGGGCGCATCCGCAGCGAGTTGCGGACCAGGTCGCGGATGGTGACCTGGCCCTTGCCCTCGACGTTCGCCGGGCGGGACTCCAGGCGGACCACGTGGGTCTGCTGGAGCTGGAGTTCGGCGGAGTCCTCGATGGTGATGATGCGTTCGTGGGCCGGGATCAGGCCGGAGAGGGCGTTGAGGAGGGTCGTCTTTCCGGTGCCCGTCGCGCCGGAGACGATGATGTTGAACTTGGCCTGCACCAGGCCCGCCAGCAGGAACACCATGTGCTCGTCGAGCGAGCCGAAGCCGATGAGTTCCTGGAGGGTGTAGGAGCGCGGGAAGCGGCGGATGGTGAGGGTCGGGCCGGTCAGGGAGAGCGGGGGGATGATGACGTTGACGCGTTCGCCGGAGGGGAGGCGGGCGTCGACCATCGGGTTCGACTCGTCGACGCGGCGGTTGACGGTGGAGACGATGCGTTCGATGGTCTGCATCAGCTGGTCCGCCGAGACGAAGCGGAGCGGCAACTGCTCGACTCGGCCGCCGCGTTCGACGAAGATCGCGTCGGGGCCGTTCACCATGATCTCCGTGATCGACGCGTCTTCGAGGAGCGGTTCCAGGATGCCGAGGCCGAGGGCCTCGTCGACGACCCGGCGGATCAGCTGGGAGCGTTCGGCGGTCGACAGGACCGGGCCCTCGCGGCTGATGATGTGCCCGAGGACGCGTTCGAGACGGGCCCGGCGCTCGGCGGCGGCCAGCGCGCTCATCTCCGCGAGGTCGATCTCCTCCAGGAGTTTGGCCCGGTAGGAGGAGACCAGGTGGCCGTCCTCGCCCCGGCTGCCGTTCTCCTCGGGGGAGTTGATGCGTGCCCGCAGGCTCATGGTGGTCCGTGCTCCTCGTTCAGTGGTCGACGGGCATCGTGGCGGACTTGGTGGCGTTGCCGAGGTCCTTCCAGAGGATCTTCGGGATGTGCACCGTGGCGGTGACGGTGACCGAGTCGCCGCCGCCGGTGGTCGCGCAGGTCACGCTGAGGCTGACCGCGGCGGCGCAGGCGGGGGCGGCCGCCTGCCCCAGCGAGGCGGCGCGGGCCCCCGCGCGGGCGGCGGTACCGGCCTGCTCGGCGGCGTAGGCGACGGCGCCGAGCTGGATGCCGGCGAGTCCGACGATCAGGAGGATCGGGAGGAAGCCGAGGTACTCGATGGCGACCTGGCCACGGTCGCGGTGCCTGCGGCGTGGAAGGCGGGAGTGCATCTCAGTTCTTCACCTCCTCGACCGTGCCGGCGTGGCCGTGCACGGTGACGGGGAAGTCGATCGAGCCGGGGAACAGGACCGGGACGCGCAGGGAGACGTCCGCGGTCACCGTGCCGGTGCCGCCGCACTGGTCCACCGTGGCTCCCTCCCGCCAGGCCCCGGAGAGGTCCTCCAGCGCGGCGCTCTGGCAGACGCCGAAGCGTTCCCCCCGGGGGACGGCCGTGCCCGCCCGTACGCCTTCGTCGGCAGCGTTCCCCGCGAGGGTGAAGGCGTACCCCACGAGGACGGCCTGCCACATGAGCACCAGGGTGAGGATGATGACCGGGGTCATTCCGAGGAGTTCGATGGAGACCTGGCCGCGGTCGTGCGGTCGTCGGTCGGGTGCGGCGCCGTCGTGGCTGGTCGCGCAGTTCCCCGCGCCCCCAAAAACAGGGCGAACGCCTCCCGTACGCCTGGTGCCATGCGGGCGCCGTCGCCGCACACGTACACC